>NZ_JBFWIX010000020.1:0-58353 GCF_050253495.1 Acidocella sp. | reverse complement strand
AGCCGTCAGGGCAGCTTGCTCAGCATCATCCAACATGACAGCAACCGCACGACCCTTCGACATCCTAGCCTCCCCAAGTTTAAGGTTTAGCCAGAATGTAGACTACTTTCCGATCAGAACACTAGGTCCGTGATTCCTGTAAACTCGGCATGTGGAAATCGTTGAAGAGCAGGGGGCCGGTCACAACTGGCCGTTTGCTCAAAAATCAGAGCCTCATTATGATTGCTGACAAAAAAAGAACAGAGAATACTCATATCACCACCGCCAATTACCGTTTATGGTCCATAGTCCCGGTTCAAACAAATATCTCATATTCCTGCTTGAGCAAGGCATAAACCGGTAGAATCAGGGCTTCCTCGCCCTTCGCAAAACTCTCAAAGAGGTCATACCGGGAGAGAATGCTGACCGGTTGGCGTTCGGCAGCGCCGCAGTCTATGTTTAGGTAACGGGATAAGACCTCCTTTGATCGTTGATCTGAAAACTTGCTCATGATTACCTTCTGCTCCCGACACAACCAAGGCATGTCGGCAAGGAAGGCACTACCATCTTCGGGCCTCTTGACGGATCGCAAGGGAAACCCATCGAGCAACGCAAACCACTGCAAAGCAGTTTTCTCGAAGCTGACATTGGTGAAGCCCGCATATTGCGGCTCTCCCTTGCGGGCCGTATATTCTTTGTTCGAGTATTGCCCTCGGAAGGTAAGGTCTTGGAACGCGCCTTCAAACCGGCAATTCACAAAGCCACTGCACCCAAAATCCAAGCCGCTCAGCTTCTTGAACACAAAGGTGCAATTGACGAAGCGTGGATCGCCGAAGCCTGTCTTTGTCAGCTTTACATTCTCGAAACAACAACTCACATAGCGGGACTGATACTCACCCCTCTTACTGTTGTTCCAGTCTGTACCTATCGAGCCAACTTGCCATTCACAGCGGTAGAAGCGGCAATTTGTGAAGATATTACCTTTATCATTGATAATCATTCATATCAGTATAGTCGAAGACACAATCTTGAAAAACGGAATGCTCGGCAATCGTTCAAGATAAATAACTAGCCGTAAAATCACATCCCTTTATCACGGCATGGTTCAACTGCGCTTTACGGCGGGCGTGATGCGGAAATCTCGGTCATGGTGCTTACGGTGGCGGGAGGTCATCGATGATTGGCATAATATCCTCTTCAACGGCTTGCGTGCCAGTCTCTATGCCAGATTCTATAGCTTGCGCGCCTGATTTTACGGCGGATTCTATTCTGCCGGACAGCCCTTCTGATTCCGGCGGCAATTGCTCGATTGTCTCACCGCTCGTATCCAAGCGGTTCAAATCGGTACCGCACTTATCTATATGCGCCTGCATCTGCTTGGGCGTGGTCATGTCATAAATATCGCCCGTGTCATCGTCTATGAAATCCACCCCCTGTTGGATTTGCCCGTGATGCGTTTATTCAAGCTTGGATCATCACCGACCGTCCTCCGCGCCTCTTTGTCGATTTGAGACGCACGATACATCGTGCCGCATACTCGGGCGGTTCTCGATCGCGTGCAACTGCCTTGGACTATACACCTCCTTGTCCGGTCCCGGGTCGATTTTCCGGGCCGCCGCGGTGACATGGTCCTGTAAACGCCGAAAGACCTGCTCGCACGTCAGGGGCGGGTTTTGGGGCGTGGTCGTATCCGATGCCAAGCTCGCGGGGCATGATGTCGCCTTGTGTGCGCGTGTGCAGGCGTCACCCGATGCAACGCTGGCGGACTGGGCTGGTACGAAGCCGCCTGATGTTCACCGCCACTCTCTCCCGCGCGTCCATGGTCGGGCGACCACATATTGCGAAGGCCCATTATTCCACGCATAATGGACCCATGATTGCGAAGATCGGGACAGGTTCGGGGTGGGGGCGCCGGTGCCGCGGGCCGGCGTGATCCCGCCGGCGGCGCTGCTGGTCGGGGTCACCTCCCTCGGGGTGACGATGGCCCTCATGCCCGCCAACAGGCTGCTCACCCTGCTGGACCTGCGGCGCTGGCGCCTGGCCGCGCTGTTCACCCCGCTGCGCGGGCCGTTCGTGTTCCTGTGGCTGGTGGCGTTCGACCATGCCGCCTGTGACAGCGGGGCGCGGCGCTTCATCTGATTTAACCAGGCTCAAGATTGCCCGGCCACGGCACGGGGTTGTACCTTCGGGTATGGCCAGCTCCTCCCTCGCCCGCCCCGCTGCCGACCCAGCCGATATCCTGCACCGCATCTTCGGCTTGCCCGGCTTTCGCGGCCAGCAGGAAGAGATCATCCTGCATGTCTGCGCCGGCGGCGACGCGCTGGTGCTGATGCCAACCGGCGGCGGCAAATCCCTCTGCTACCAGCTTCCCGCCTTGTGCCGGGAGGGGGTGGGCATCGTCGTCTCGCCGCTGATCGCGCTGATGCGCGACCAGGTGGCCGCGCTGCGCCAACTCGGCGTACCGGCGGCGGCGCTGAATTCCAGCCTCCCCCCGCCCGAGCGCGCCCAGGTGCGCGCCGATCTTCGCGCCGGCCGGCTGAAGCTGCTCTACGCCGCCCCAGAACGGCTACTGATGCCGGATTTTCTGGAGATGATGGACGGGGCGCGCATCGCCCTCATCGCCATCGACGAGGCGCATTGCGTCAGCCAATGGGGGCATGATTTCCGCCCGGAATATCTAGCCCTCTCGCAACTTGCCGAGCGCTTCCCCGGCGTGCCGCGCATGGCGCTCACCGCCACCGCCGACCCGCAAACCAGGCGCGACATCGCCCAAAGGCTGGACCTGGAGGAGGCACCGCTCTTCCTCTCCAGCTTCGACCGGCCGAATATCCGCTACGCCGTGCTGCGCAAGGAAGCGCCCCTGCGCCAGCTGCAGACTTTCCTGCGCGCCCATAATGGGGAAAGCGGCATCGTCTATTGCCTCAGCCGCAACAGCGTCGAGCAGACCGCGGCGGCGCTGAACCAGCACGGCATCCGCGCGCTGCCCTACCATGCCGGAATGCCGGCTGAGACCCGTGCCGCGCATCAGGACGAGTTCCTGGCCGCCGAGGAAGGGCTGGTGCTGGTCGCCACCGTGGCCTTCGGCATGGGGATCGACAAGCCAGATGTGCGCTTTGTCGTGCATCTGGACCTGCCCTCCAGCCTGGAAGCCTATTACCAAGAAACCGGCCGCTCCGGGCGCGACGGTCTGCCGGCCGAAACGCTGCTGCTCTATGGCATGCAGGACCTGGTGCTGCGCCGAGGAATGATCGAGCAGAGCAACGCCCCACCCGAGATCAAGCAGGTGGAGCGGCGCAAGCTGGATTCGCTGCTGGGTGTGTGCGAGACCATCACCTGCCGCCGGCAAGCCATATTGGCGCATTTCGGCGAAGCTCTGGCCCACCCCTGCGGCAATTGCGATAATTGCATAACCCCCGCCCAGACCTGGGACGGTACCATCGCCGCGCAGAAAGCCCTCTCCGCCGCCTGGCGCACCCGCCAGCGCTTTGGCGTCGGCCATCTCACCGATATTCTGCTGGGGGTGAAGACCGAGAAGGTGGAGCGGTTCGAGCATGACCAGCTGCCGACCTTCGGCGTGGGCAGCGAGCTGGACCGCAAGGCCTGGGGCTCGGTGTTCCGCCAGCTGATCGTGCGCGGGGCTCTGGAAGTTGACCATGAAAATTACGGCGCGCTCTGCCTGACGCCGATGGGCGAGGCGATCTTGCGCGGCCAGGAGAGCGTGCGGTTGCGCCAGGAAACCAGCCGCGGCACCGCACGCGGAGTGTTGAAGAAGAAGGCCAGCCGGCTGGAGCTGGCCGAGGCCGACAAGCCGCTGTTCGAAGCGCTGCGCGCCGAACGCTCACGCCTCGCCAAGGCCCAAAACGTACCGGCCTACGTGATCTTCCACGACGCCACCCTGGCCGCCATCGCCGCCACCCGCCCCGCCAACACGGCAGCACTGGCGGAGATCCCAGGCATCGGCGCCTCGAAGATCGAGCGCTACGGGGCGGAGATTTTGGAGATTGTAGAGGCGGGGTGAGGATGCCTGCGTTTATTCACGCTTAACGACCTTGCGGTATCGCGTAAGCGACAAGCTCAAACGTATTAGGGCAACGCTGCCGTAAATAGATCGACGCATCTGGCGGCAAAGAATGTAACTTGAACGGAATACTCCACCAATCTTCGGGCTTGTGGTATGCACTGACTGCGAGACGCGGTCGATAGTTTACGATCATATTGCTCATCCCACCCAAGGCCGAACACTCCGTGCCCTCAATATCGAGCTTAACATAATCGAAGGACATATTTGCGAACACCTCATCGATCGCCAAACACTGGATAACGACACCCGCTTCGGCCTCTTCAAGAATGCGAGCCCCTGTGTCTTGACCCGCCGCAAACCGCATTCCCGCTTATAGTCTATGTGTATGATTTGTACGCGACCAGCATAGGTGGAGTCATGATATTTTTCTTCATATCCTGACGGTTTCCCCTACTGCTTGAACTTTTTTCTGCATTTGACGAAAATTGGAGGCCGAGAAGGGACGGATTTGCCCCTTTTGATTTGGCATGAGCCTTGCTGAAGCTCTCCATAAAACCAGAATTGGGGAGAAAAAAGTGCTTACTGTTCAAGTCATGCGGCGCCGTATGGTGGCAGATAATATTGTCGCACTCGAATTGCATGCGCTCGACGGCGCGGCACTCCCCGCTTTCAGCGCGGGGGGCCATATCGATGTGAGGTTGCCCAATGGTCTGATGCGGCAATATTCGTTACTGAATGATCCGGTTGAAACGCATCGATATGAAATCGCCATTCTACGCGACCCCAACAGCCGGGGCGGTTCGCACAGTGCGCATGCGGATATACGCGAAGGGATGGCCTTGACGATCGGTACACCGCGCAACCTCTTCCCATTGGAGGACGAGGGAAGCGTATTGTTGTTTGCGGGGGGGATTGGGGTAACGCCGTTGCTTGCCATGGCACATGTGCTGCATCGGCAAGATAGGGAATTCGCCTTGCATTATTGCGCCCGGACCGAATCCGCCATCGCCTTTCGCGACGACCTCCGCACCGGCCCGCTAGGTGGTTCGGTACAGTTTCACATGGATGATGGTCCAAACAACCAGAAACTTGATGCCACAGCCGTGCTTGCCGCTGCTCCGGCCGGCACGCACGCATATGTCTGCGGCCCAAGCGGGTTCATCGCGCATATCTATGCCAGCGCGCGCGCTGCGGCGTGGGCGCAAGAGCGGCTGCATTCGGAATCCTTCGCGGCTGCGCCCGTGGCTCCGGGCGGTGCGTTCAACCTGCGTTTGGCCAAGCAGGGCATGGTTGTGCCGGTGGCGGCGGAGCAATCGGCTTTGGAGGCACTGCTCGCGGTTGGGGTTGATCTGCCCGTCTCCTGTGAGCAGGGCATTTGCGGCACCTGCGTCACCCGTGTGCTGGCGGGTGAGCCCGAACACCGCGACAGCTTCCTCACCCAGGCCGAGCGCGCCCGCAACAACTGCTTCACCCCCTGCGTCTCACGCGCCCGCACGCCAGAGTTGGTGCTCGATCTCTGAGTTTTGCGGCGGCTGAAGGCGCGGCCGCCGAGCCACCAATCCATTAAGCGCCATTGAATATAAAATGCGAGGATTCAAGAATGCTACAAAAATCCCCTGGTATCTTCCTGGAGAATGCCTGGTACGTTGCCGCGCTTTCCACCGATCTCAACGAGACCGATCTCCTTCCACGCACTCTACTGAACCGCAATGTGCTGATGTACCGCACCCAAAACGGCGAAGCCGTGGCGATAAGGGACCGCTGCCCACACCGTTTTGTGCCGCTGCATCTGGGCAAGCGCGAGGGCGATGAGGTGGTGTGCCCCTATCATGGTCTACGCTTCAATGGCTCTGGCACCTGCACACATAATCCGCATGGCAACAAGCTTATTCCCAAGGCCGCCAAGGTGCGGAGCTATCCGGTGCTGGAGCGCTACGGTTTCGTTTGGATCTGGCTGGGCGATGGCGAGGCGGATGAAAGCTTGTTGCCAGATTATTCGCCGCTGGACATCGGCCATGAGAACGCTGTGGCCTACACCTACATGCATACCGCCGCGAATTATGAACTGATCGTCGACAACGTGATGGATCTCAGCCATATCGATCATCTTCATGGTGAGATTATTTCCACTCGCGGCAAACTCTCGCCCATCACTCCCGTGCTACGTGAGACAGATACGCGTGTTTCCGCCCGCTGGGAGTGGGAACAGACCCCGGCCATGCTGATCTTCAATCAGTTTCTGCCGAAGCCTGAAGACGAGGCCCGGCATTTCTTTGACATCACCTGGGCCCCTCCCGCCAATATTCAGCTCTCGGTGGGGGCAACGCAGACCAACGGCGCGCTCGATCTGGAGAACTGCATCGCCCAGTACGACTTGCATACCGTCACACCCGAGACGGAGACGACCACTCATTACTGGTTCGCGACCAGGCGCAATCATCTTGTCGAAGACGCGAACTTCAACAAGATTAAAATCGATGCAATGCATGATGCCTTTGCCAACGAGGATCTGCCGTTGCTGGAGGCCGTGGAGAAGGAGATGGATGGCGATGAGTTTTTCTCACTCTCGCCGGTGTTGATGAGCAATGACATCGCCCCCGTGAAGGTGCGCCGTTTACTGCGTCAACTCATCGAGCAACAGAGCTGAAAATTTCTTCCACCGTGTGCTGGCCCGGCATCATTCATGGTGCCGGGTTTTTTTTAACCGATATTCCAATTGCCCACGCCGCAACTTCAGAAGCCGCGCCGCGGCTGATATGTTGCCATTGCTGTTTTTCAGTGCGTACTCAAAAAGTTGGGTTTCCAGGTTCTCCAGACCTCCAGCTTGTTCTAGGAGCGCGCCGAGGTCATCCAGTTCGGAAGGGCCAGGGGGAATGCCGGAGTCAAGATGACCATCATCAGCCAAATGCAGCATGCGTGGGGTCAAGGCCTCCTCGCCTGAGAACAAATGCCATACATCTAGCGTACCGCCTTCATCGGCCAGTATGACGGCACGCTCGATCATGTTTTCCAACTCGCGTACATTACCTGGCCAGTTATACGCCCATAGCGCCTGGGTGGCGCGTTGAGTAAGGCCGCTGATCACCTTGCCCAGACGCTCGGTCGCGTGTTTGACGAATACATTGACCAGCAGGGGAATATCCTCGCGCCTCTCGCGCAGGGGCGGGATTTCAATGGGAAACACGTTGAGCCGGAAGAATAGATCCTCGCGGAAGCGTCCCACCGTCACCTCGGTGCGCAGATCACGGTTGGCCGCCGCCACCACGCGTACATCCACCCGGCGCACGCGTGTATCGCCCACACGCTCCACTTCTCGTTCCTGCAACACGCGCAGTAGCTTGCCTTGGGCGGATAACGGCAGGCTGCTGATTTCATCGAGAAAGATGGTGCCCCCCTCGGCACGCTCGAACCGGCCGGGGCGGGCGGCGGTAGCGCCTGTGTAAGCGCCCTTCTCCACGCCGAACAGCTCGGCCTCGACCAGCTCCGCCGGGATGGCGGCGCAGTTGAGCGATATGAGCGGCCCCGCCGCGCGACGGCTGATGGTGTGCAACGTTTTGGTGAATCGCTCCTTGCCCACGCCGCTCTCCCCCAGGAACAGCACCGTGGCGTCGGTGGCCGCTACCCGCTTGATCTTGTGTACCACGGCGTTGAACGGGGCGGACGCACCGACGAGATCGGGTAGCATGTCGGCGGGTAAAGGCGGCGCCGGTGGTGTTGTGGAGCGTGTGCGCACCGGGCGCGGCGGAGAGACAAAATCCTCAATCTGCAGGAAGCGCAAATCCTCTTCAGCGTTCTCCCATTCCTCTAGCGGTCGCCCCACCACCCGGCAGCGCGCATGGCCCATGGCCACGCACTCCACCTCGCGCCACAGGATCGGCCGGCCCATGAGCGAGGTGGTGAAGCCGCAGGCATAGCCGACCATCATCCAGCAGGCAGGCTCCCCGCACACACCGAACTGCTTCAGATGCGCCTCGGCCTCCCATGAGGCTTGCCAATAATAATCGGCCCAGAACTCACCGGTACTGGTATTGAATTGCATGCGGTCGATAGCCTGGTTGCGCACGAATCCCTCGATTTCACGCAGGCGGGGGCCGAGCGCCATCACGCGGCTCAGGTCCTCTCCCTCATGCATGCGCAATTGCAAGGCGTCGGCCATACCCTGCTGGTAGCCCAGGCGGGTGAAGATTTCCCTGGCTTTTTCCTGGCCTAACCGCTCGACGATCTCGTGCCGCAATGCGGCGACAGAGAAACCATGCATCAATAGCATTCTTTGCTCGAAGAGCTGAATATAGCCGGTGTCAGGCGCGAAATGCAGATGGCTAGCCAGCGCCCGGTCGTCTGTTGACGCGGCGATGAGGGTCATGGGCCGCTTGGACGCGGATGACATTGATGGCGTTCCTCTAAATTCTTTTTATCTGAGCATATAGCACGGGAAGTATTTGTGCTACGATATTTGGCTCAGTTAAGCCGGAAGAGAGGTTTACGGCTTGGTTTCAGCCTCGCTTGTCCCCCCTTGCGTTTCGGTGCCTGGGGGCAGGCGCATAGTCGCGGGCCTCCTGGCCCTAAGCCGCCGCGCATGCCCACCCTCCAATGATATTGTCTGGTTAAACGCCGACTATTACCTTTAAGGGGAGCTGGGCACCGGCGTCATTGTGGAACCGCGATGTGCTGCGACACCCCGATTGGAGCAGCCTTAATCATGCGGGTCGAGAAACTCCAAGCCGATGGCATTACCATGTGCCCAACAGCGCCTGGCGCGGCGCGCGGGAGCGTCTCCAATTTGTATCTTGAAGAGTTCCGGCACTTGCGTCATCTCCGGCGTTTCCACACGTGCCCCATTGGCGGTAAGGTCGATGACCAAACAGTCTACAACCGTCGGGCTGAAAGCACCGAAATACAACTTGCCACCCTTGAGAATACGACGGCGCGGTTCCATGCGATGGTCTGTGGGTTTCAGAGAATCTAGCGATGGTAATGATGTCATGCTGGTCAGGGCTATGAAAGTTTAGATTAAATTATACTTTCATTGCTAGATTCGACAAGAGTTTTGATCGTGTGAAATTGTATCGGAGGTCTATGCTTAAATTTCAGCCGCATATCTCCACCTTCATCTGTTCTAGTCTGGAAAGCGGTTACATGAAGGTAATCTTGCGACGAAAGCTGGTGTAACCGGTTCGGCAAATGGTATCCGACGAATGAGGGCTGAATGGAATTCGACTGACCGCCATTTAGAATTACGGACAATTTAGATGTTTAAATGAAATAGTTTCCAATCCTTTTCAAACGAATTAGCTTTTTGCTGTTGGAACAAGGGGTTTCGATGGAGGCAAGACCCATTCTGGATACAGGCGAGAGCAGGCGCCTTGAACAACGGCTCCGGCGGGTCGACCGGGAAGCTTAAACGGCACGGGAACCTGTTCCAGGGAAAACCAAATGACCGGGCACGGCGGGTGGACGACAGCCGTTCTGGCGCCACCTCGCCGCAGCGGCGGTTATTTGCCATCAGATCGTCCCGGAGCCGGCAAAACCTCCGGCTACCGGCAGGAAAAGCCTGGCTTTAGCACGGTATTTAAATCTATTCAGCGACCTGGGAGGACGTTCCTCTGCGCCCGTCAACGGCGACGGCAACCTCATTGATAAGGTCCAGGACTTCGTGCTTGGAGAGAATACGCTCTGAACTGTCGCGGAAAACTTTGTAAACCCTCCAAATCAAATCTTCCCGGGTAATTCCAATCTGAGGGAAGGCGGAGTTGTCGATCACAGTCAGTCTCCTCATTTCTGGTTTGGACGCCAAAACACTAGCCAAACCGTGCGCAGGCGGATAGCCTGCGCACGGGCGGCCGCTGCACCGATATAATGCCGCAAACCGGCTTCGGGAAGAAAGCCGGCGAGGACAGGATGCATCTCATTCGGCGACAGACGCTTCGAATCTGTTCCTGCAAGGCCGAAGCGACCCAACGTAGGCTCCGTCTAACAAGGCGCATGCCGCCGGGCCGAAAATGCCTCGGGCGATTACAAATCCGGCGAGAGAGCCGTGATTTCACGGCGGAAACCAAGCGTATCGCCCCATTCCTCGGTCCATACGCCGGTATCCAGCTCACGCGCATAGCGATGCCCGGCGAAGACGGCCCAGGCTATGGGGCCGGGGGCTGCGGCATCGCCGATGAGCTGGACGGAGTTGAGGCCCGCATCCGCCCAATCCGTCTGACGCGCCCGTAGCTGGTGAAAGAGGCCATCATTGGCTTGGCGCGAGGCGACCATAACCAGCGCGTTCGCCTCCAGCACGTTGCGCGCATCGGTATAGACGCAATTTGTCTCCACTCCCTCGGCCCGGATTTGCGTGATGCCGGTATTCAGCAGGATCTTCACCCCCACTTCGACCAGGCGGCGATGGATGGCGGCTTGTTCCAGTGTGTTGCGCGTCCAGTCGGACACATAGGCGGAGGGGGTGACGAGCAGCACCTCGCACCCCGCCTGAGCCAGGCGTTCGGCGATGACACCGCCCATATAATAATGATCGTCGTCGAACAGCACCACGCGGCCAGTGGGCAGGCGGCCGGCCATGATATCATCCGGCGTGAAGACCGGCAGATTGCCGCGCGCCGGCATGGGCACCACATGCTGGCGCGCCACGCCATCCGCTCGCCAGGCGCTGCCGGTGGCGATACAGACATTCTGGAAGCCGAATTCCAGGACATCCTCAACACCTAGTTCCGAACCGGGATATATTTGCACGTTTGGGCGCTGGCCCAACTGGTACAGACGGTAATCCATCACCCGTCCCCAGGCGGAGAGGCCCGGCAGCAGGCGTTCACGCTCCACGCGCCCGCCCAAACGCTCCTTGGCTTCGGCCAGGGCCACATCGTACCCGCGCAGGCTTAAAGCCCTCGCCGCCTCCAGCCCCGCCGGGCCAGAGCCGATGACCAGCACGTTGTCCGAAGCCCCCTTTCCCGCGATTTTTTCCGGGTGCCAGCCCCGGCGCCATTCCTCCATGAAGGTGGGGTTCTGCGTACAGCGGCTGACGGACATCGTCATATCTCCAGTGATGCAGATATTGCAGCCGATGCATTCGCGGATGTCGTCCTCACGGCCTTCCTCGATCTTGCGCGGCAGGAACGGGTCCGCGATGGAGGGCCGGGCGCAACCGATGAAATCCAGAACCCCCTGACGGACGAGGCGAGCCATGACATCCGGCGAGGTAAAGCGCCCCACCCCCACCACGGGCTTGGAGGTAAGATCCCGGATACCTTTCACAAGAAGCTCCTGCGCGGCTTCCTCCTTGAAGCGAGAAGGGCCGGAGCAATCCTCCCAGGTGCCGTGGGCGAGATCCCAGAGGTCTGGAAGATCCTTGTTCATTTCAACAAAATCATGCACCTCGGCGTTGGAGAAACCAAGATCGCCAATCGTTTCATCCAGGCTGACGCGCAGGGTAATGGCCATTTTATCGCCCACGGCATCGCGGATGTCCGCGACAACCTCGTTGACGAAACGCGCGCGGTTTTCCAGGGCACCGCCATATTCATCCGTACGCTGATTGGTGGCGCGGGAGAGAAAATGCTGGAACACACCGAAACCGTGCGCACCGTAAAGGCAGATAAGGTCGAAGCCGGCGATTTGGCAGCGCCTGGCCGCGTTCACAAACCAGCGGCGCAGATTTTTGATGTCTCCCTTATCCATTGCGCGGGCCTGGACGGGATCGTTGGTGAAGGTCCGGATGGGCAGCGCGGAGGGGGCGAGCGGAATTTCCTTGGTGTAGAGATTCGGGCCGTTAATACCGGAATAGGCGAGCTGGATGCCCGCCAGGGCGCCGTGGGATTTCATGGCATCCGACATCCGGCGCAGGGAGGGAATATCCGCATCGTCCCAAAGGCGCAGTTCGATGAAGGGGGTGATCTCGGAGGTCTGATGCATCTCGGTCTGTTCGGTGAAGATCACCCCCCAGCCGCCTTCGGATTTGATGCCGCGCATCGCGGCGACCGCCGAAGGATCGCGATAACCACCGCCATTGCAATGCGGCACTTGGTAGAAGCGGTTCTTGGCGGTCAGCGGGCCGATGGCGAGCGGTTCGAACAGGATGTCATAGGCGGGGTTGCGCATGGAGTTGGCCTCGTTCTTTTCAAGCGATCTAAAATCAGGCGTCGTGGAGCGCGTGGCCAGGCAATGTACCATAAACGAGCTGGCCACCGACGAGTGTGGCCGTGACGCAAAGGTCCGGGATGGCTTGCGGGTCCTGCGTCAAGGGATTGCTATCCAGGATCACCAGATCGGCTAGCTTGCCAACGCTGATGCTGCCTTCGCGGTGCTCACGATGCCCGGCATAGGCCGCGCCCAAACTATAGGCTTGCAATGCCTCTTCAACCGTTACCGCCTGCGCGGGAACCCAGCCTGATTCAGGCTGGCGGTCCATGCTTTGCCGGACCACGGCTTTTCTGATGCCAAGAAGCGGGTTAAGATCGATGATCGGCCAGTCCGTCCCAAAGGCAACGGCACCGCCAGCATCGAGGATGGCGCGAATGGGAAAAGCACGAGGAAGATTCTCCCCGCCTGCCCTGACTTCCCATATGCCTTCCATGCCCAGCCATTCATCCTTGGGGTAGATCATCGAAGGTTGCAGGCTGGCGATCGCGCCAATTTTCCTGAAACGGGCAATATCCCCCGCCCGGGGAATTTCGACATGTTCGACACGTGGGCGGCATAATTTCGAGTTTTTGGCGTCGGCCTCGTAAGCGTCCAGCGCGGTTTGAATGGCTCCCTCTCCGATTGCATGGGTCCAGACCTGAAAACCGGATGCCTGCACCTTTGCGACGGCATTCCGGTAATCTTCGACCTCCCATAAAAGCACGCCCGTTTCCTCAGGCTGGTCGGCATAGCCGCGAGGCATGTAGCCAGTGTGGGATTCCAGCACGCCATCAAGAAAGAATTTTCCGATGCGGAATTGGATATAATCATCGTCATAAGCGGTGCGAAGTTCCGTCATCTCCGCAAGCTTTGCATCCACATCGGCGGATGGCTCAATGACACTTGAGAGGGTGAAACGACAGGTCAACCGCCCTTTTTGTTGCAGCTCCCGCAAAATGGAGAAAATATGATCATCGTACCCAGCGCTTTGGACGCGGGTGATGCCGCAGCTTGCGGCCAAGGCGAGTGCTTTTTCCAAGGCTGACGTCATCTGCTCCGCCGTGGCGGGCGGGATGAGGCGCTTGACGAGAAAGGCCGCATTTTCCTTCAGCCATCCGGTGGGTTGGCCATGCTCGTCGCGCACGATGATACCGCCTTCAGGGTCCGGGGTTGTGCTGTTTATACCCGCGGCGGTGAGAGCCCTTGAGTTGACCCAGGCCGCATGGGCCATGCCTGAATAGAAGAAAACCGGCCTGTCGCTCACGACTTCATCGAACATCGATTTATGAAATGCGCCACTTGCGAGATCTGGATAGCCATAGCTGAATTCATGGCCAACGAGCCATTCCTTGGCTGGGTTTGCCTTCGCGTAATCGCGGAGCTTGGTCAAAACCTCAGACATGGTGCGCGCATGACGAACGCCGATATCCTCAACATATGACGCGCCCCACGCGAAATGCAGGTGCGCGTCGATAAAGCCGGGCATGACGAAACGGCCACCGAGATCAATAATCTCACCACCGCCGACTTTGGATTCGACGTCGCCTCTATCCCCCGCCGCGACGATCTGCCCGGCTTTTACCGCGAATGCTTCAACCCATGGTTGCCGCCGGTCCATGGTAAAAATTTTTCCGTTCGTGAATATCAATGTGTCGTTCATGATCCGCTTTTCTTGCGTTAGGCCGATGCTGTGTAAGAGAGTCAGGCAATGAAATGGCGTTAAGGTTAAAATTCCGACCGCCTGTCTGATTATTGAGACACAACAGCGCGGGGCAGAATGGTGGTGACCCCCATGCGGATGGATTTACCCCGGCCCCCTCTGTGGCCGTGCTCAAGGGCCGGTTATGCCGGGTAGCGGCCCTCCCAAGATCCCGGCCGCACGGCCTGAAATGCCTCTCATCTCATCTCCTGTTGCAGGACAAGGAAAATTGCATATAAAAATCAGCAATTTCCATCCCATTTCGGGGGTAGCCGCATAGCGACATAGGGGTAGATGGTTCCCATTTCCGATCTCATTTTCCATCAGAGACTAGGCCGCGTGCTGGAGCATCTGGGCGATGAGGGCTTTTGGGCGGCTCTGGCGGGGGTCTTGCGCCATTCCACCGCTTTCGATTCCTGGGTGGCGCTGATTTTCCGCCCCGGCCGGTCTCCGCACCCGCTTGGCGTGGGCGGCGAAAAACTCTTGGATGAAGCGCTGTTCGCTGAATATGTGCAAAGCTTTTACGAGATCGACCCGTATTATTTGTTTTCCCTGGGGGAGTTTGCTCCTGGCTTGTACCGGCTGGATGATGTGGCACCGGAATATTTCCAGAAAACCGAATATTATCAACGCTATTTCGCGCTGAATGTGGTGGCGGACGAGGTTCAATTTCTGCTGCCAATGCCACCCCATGGCACGCTGTCATTCTCGCTGGGCTGCCATCACCGGTTCACGAATGAGGAAATGGGCTGGCTGTGCTTGGTCCTGCCCTGGCTTTTGCCTCTGATGAAGGCTTCTGCCGATATGCAGATCGCATCGGCGGGCATTGCGCCGGACCGGGCCGTCAGTCTGGAGGCCCGCTTGCGCCAGAAGGGCACGCCCGCGCTCACAGACCGGGAAACTCAGATCGCATTATTGCTGCTGGCCGGGCATTCATCCAAGGCCATCGCGGCACGGCTTGATATTTCGCCCGAGACGGTGAAGGTGCATCGCCGGAACCTGTATGAAAAACTGGGCGTCTCCAGCCAAGCCGAGGTCTTCGCTCTGTTCATGACACAAGGTTAGGCGCATTTTATTTTCATGCTCTTATCCGTTGCCAAATGATTTGGAGCCGCTGGGGCCTGACTTACGGGCGTATCTGTCTCACTTGGTGAATTCGTGGTGTAAGCCCCCAGCGCCGCAATACTTGCAGTGCCCTGTCGTTTCCGCTTAATTGGCGCCGATGGTTCCTCCGCGAGGAGGATGAAAAGGGAACGCGGTTCAATGCCGCGGCTGCCCCCGCAACTGTAAGCGGCGAGTCGCTCATCATGAAGCCACTGGGTCAACCCGGGAAGGCGGTGAGGGACGCGGACCCGCGAGCCAGGAGACCTGCCATCAAGAGGCGTCAACGCATTCACACCGGGCGGGGTGCACCGGTGAAGGGTCGGGTTCTGCTGCCTGCCCTCGCTTGCCGAGACAAACGCCATTTGAGGCAGACTTCATGTTCAGGACTTTAAGACACGTCTTCAATGACAATTCCCCCGATGTCCAAGGCAAGGTTATCGGGATCTATATATTCCTCATCGCCGCCAATATCGGTGCTTGGGCTTGGGCGGTTCTCGCCTTTCATGGCCATCCCGTGCTCCTGGGCACCGCGCTGCTGGCCTATGGCTTCGGTCTGCGTCACGCGGTGGATGCGGATCATATCGCCGCCATCGACAACGTGACGCGCAAGCTCATGCAGGAAGGCAAACGTCCGGTCACGGTAGGATTCTTCTTCTCGATCGGGCATTCACTTGTGCTTCTCATAGGAACCCTCTTCATCGCGGTGGCCGTGATGAAGTTGCAGAAGGGGTTCGATCAGTTCAACGATATTGCTGGCATCGTCAGTACCCTTGTTTCAGGATCCTTCCTCCTCATCATGGCGATCCTCAATCTCGCCGTCGCGCGAGGCGTATACAAGACCTACCGGCATGTGCGCCGCGGTGGACACTATGACGACGACAGCTTCAACCTTCTGCTCAACAACCGTGGCCTGATCGCCCGCGTGTTGCGACCGCTCTTTCACTTCGTCAACCAGAGTTGGCAGATGCTGCCAATTGGCTTTCTTTTCGGCTTGGGGTTCGACACCGTGACCGAGGTCAGCCTGCTGACCGTGGCCGGGACGGAAGCCAGCAAGGGTCTGCCAGTATGGTCGATTCTCGCCTTCCCGGCACTTTTCTCCGCTGGCATGTCGCTGGTCGACACGACAGATGGAATCTTAATGCTTGGCGCTTATGGCTGGGCCTTCGTCAAGCCAATTCGCAAACTCTATTACAATCTCACCATCACCATCGTGTCGGCGGCCGTGGCCATCCTCATCGGCGGGATCGAGACATTGGGGCTGATCGCGGGTGAGCTGAACCTGCAAGGCTGGTTCTGGAAGGGAATGGATGATCTAAACAATAATTTCGGCCTGCTCGGCTACGCAATCGTCGGTATTTTCGCTGTGGCCTGGATCGTCTCCTTCATCGTCTACCGCCTCAAGAGGCTGGACGAATTTGAACTCGTCAAACCCGAAAAAATTCCGTAGGTTTCAGACAAAAAGTTCTCAGAAAGTGTCTGGCAGCAGCGCTTATAGGACTTTTGGGGGGTGTTTTGGATTGGAGGTTTTTTGGCGCATCGCCATGCTGACGATCCTGAGAGGAGTGCCCCCCGCCAACCACAAAGTCGGCTTTGCCTGAAAATATGCAAAACCCGAGCGTCTTTGCTCCACTCACCTGCGCCCATGCGCTATTCTATGTGCATCTGGATGCCGGCGAAGCATAAGCATGGCAATAACGCCAACCGCAGGCCCAGGCACCAGCAGCAAGAAGCTCCACCGCCAACCGATCGCGGTTGCAAGCAATGGCGTCAGCCGGATCGAAACAATCGTGAGCGCGAAGCCTAGCCCTAGCTGTAACGCGATTGCGGTGCCAACATAACGTGAGTCGCTAACCTCGGTGGCCATAGCAGAGAACTGAGCGGAATCACCTATGACGCTAACACCCCAGACGATCGCGACGGCCATGAAAAGCCAGAGCGGCCCTGTAAAAACGAACCCGATCGTAAGCGCGCAAAGTCCGGAGACGACCATCATGATGGCGGAGGTCGCCGTCCGCCCGATTCGGTCCGCCATGAAACCACCCAGCACAGCGCCCGCTACCCCCGAAGCAACGACAACGAAGGTGATCAAAGAAGCGTCCCTCGTACTGACTAAGCCCAAACCGGGAAGCGCCGCCGATGTGAAGGCGAGGAACCACCCCCACATGGCATAAAGTTCCCACATATGCCCAAAATACCCCAAATTCGCGAGAGCTAATGGACGGTTGCGCAGAACCGCACCGATTTGCCGTGGATCGAACACAGCCCGGCTGAAAGGAAACGGCCCTTCACGAGACAATATTGCGAGCACGCCAGCGCCGATTAGCGTGGCAACGGAAGCGGCGATAACGACATCCTGCCAGACAAGACCATGGATGAGAGCGCGGACTAAATTCGGAAAGGCTGACCCCAGCGTCAGGGCGGCGATGACCGAGCCAAGCGCCAGTCCACGTCCGTGCACAAACCATGTCGAAATGAGCTTCAGCGCTGGCGGATAAATACCAGCCAAAGCAACACCCGTGATGAAGCGGGCGGCAAATAGCGCGCCAACATCCGGCACCCACAATAAGGACAAATTAGCCAGCGCAGCAAGAACACCTGCTACTCCCATCAAAAGGCGCAGCGGCACCAAGTCGGGCAAGCTAACAACACTTGAAACGAGCGCTCCCACCACGAAGCCTAATTGCACCATGTTCGTCAGCCAGGATGAACTGCCTGCCGTTAATACAAATATCCTCACAAGGTCAGGGGTAATGGCGGTTGCCGAGAACCAGGTCGTCATCGACAGCACAACACCCAGGCAGACCCCCGCCAGAACGCGCCACCGCCCATTGTGAGCGACATCGACGGGTTTAACGAAAGCTACTATTGCCATTGCCATCACGCCCAAATCGCTTGCATGAAAAAAGTCACGGCGACACCTTCAGCGTGACTCGATATGCGCCGATACTTCTTTCCGGACACGAACCAGAGAACCAAGGATCGCGTTTGCTGTCTTTCTTCCACATTGAAAAGAAAGACAGCAAACGAGGAGGCGGAAGCATCATTGTCAAATCACCCCATCTTTTTCGGACGAAGAAGGTTGTATCGTTGCTGGTCAGTTAGGCCGGAAACCACCCGCTTCGTCGTCGCTTCATGCCGGCGACACAAAACAGCACTTCGCACCGCATACCACGGACGTCAGCCAGTTACTTAAGACCGCCCATCTTTACTCGGCTTTTCTCTTGACTATATATACCAAATATACCGACCGATCTTCATATTAAATATGACAGTCTGATCGGTACAGTAGAATTGACCACCACAGCTTGTCAACGCCCCGTTCTCAGGCTCTTGTGTGGATAGTTGCGATTATGAAGGATTCGACCATGGCCGACTTGCATAAACAACCCTCCCCCCTGCCAATGCAGGAAGATACGCCACAGCGATCCCGGATTCGCGCGATCTCCGCAGCCCTGTTCGCGGAAAAAGGCTATAACGCGGTCGGAATTTCGGAGATCGGCGAAGCGGTTGGGCTGGCGCGGGGCGCGCTGTACCATCACATCGGCAGCAAAGAAGAATTACTCTATAACATAGTTATTCGCTATATTAGCGATCTGGTCGAATCAGGCCGGACGATTAGCGATGACATGCCAGACCCCGTACCACGAATCCGGCTACTGAGTCGTCACCTCATGCGAGTGATCGGCGCGCATATCAACGAGATGACCGTGTGCTTCCGGGAGGTCAATTGCTTGACCGGAGAGCGCCATGACGTGGTTTCACAACTTCATGCGGAATACCAGCAGATTTGGGCGCAAGCGATCGAAGACGGGGTGAGTAAAGGTGTCTTCCGGCCACTCCCATCTGTCGCACTCAAAGGCGTCTTGGGGATGTACTTCTATTCATTCCTCTGGCTGGACCCCAGCGGTCGTCATCGCCCCGAAGAGATCGCGGACATCTTCAGCGACCTCGTATTTCAGGGCGTTGCGGCCACGGCCAAAACGCGAAGAAACCGGAACAATTCAAGCTAGAGGCGAATTCAAGCCCAACTTTATATCCGGCCATGCCATACCATACGTGGCGCGTTTATGCACCACATCTATGCTGACCAAAGGCGCATTCCGCAAGGGGAACGCGCCTTTGACGGCTGCCTTCTATCCTGACGAGCACTCGAAGAAACGATCTTGAATACTCCCTCAGGGAAACTCTGAGCCATGCGATTTCATCTTGATTTAATAATGATCTTCACATCTCTATTGGTGACCACATACTTCTCGACTTTATAACCTTGTAGTTCTACAATATCGAGCAGAATGGCAACTGGCCAACGCGTTGACGAGCCTCCGCACAGGATCCATGCATTCCGTTTCCCCTTTACACTCCCGCGATGTGGAGACATTTACACGCTGGCTGCCCCTCAGCATGGTAACGTGATTACGGACATAGGTCTGCGGCTCCTCGGTATACGGAACACAATGTCACTGAATGGCTGACATATGTTGAGGCATCCAAGTTTCTTTCTTATTAAATCGAATGAAATTCAGGATCCGTAATCTGGTTCGTTCGTGAATTCCACCTCGTACTTAGCTTCGGTGAGAGACGCGACTTGCGCGGCATCAATGCCTGGAGCTAATTCGACTAATGTAAATGGCTGTTGCCGAGTCTCACGCTTAAATACCGCTAAATCCGTTATGATCATGTCAACAACGTTTATACCGGTTAGCGGCAGGCTGCACTGCTTGCGGAACTTGGCGCTTCCGTCCTTGGCGCTATGCTCCATCAGAACAATAACCCGCTTGACGCCGGCAACAAGATCCATGGCGCCCCCAGGCCCCTTCACAACCCGTCCTGGCACCATCCAGTTGGCCAGGTCACCATTCTCTGACACCTCCATCGCTCCGAGAATTGACAACTGGATATGCCCGCCGCGGATCATTCCAAAACTATCCGCTGAGGACACATAACTGGTGCGGTCGAGTTCAGTGATTGTCTGCTTGCCGGCATTGATAATGTCAGGATCGAGATCGGCTTCGGCTGGGAAGGGCCCCAACCCAAGTATTCCGTTCTCTGACTGGAGTGTGACATCGACCCCCGGCGGGATGAAGTTACTGACCAGAGTTGGAATACCGATGCCGAGATTTACATAAAATCCATCGCCAATCTCTCGAGTGGCACGTGCAGCCATCTCATCTCTTGTCCAAGCCATTTATGCCGCCTCCTTCCGGACCGTCTTCTTCTCGATTCGTTTCTCATTGTGTGTTGCGAGGATCATGCGATCCACAAAGATGCCTGGTGTATGAACATGATCGGGATCGATAGCCCCAGCTTCCACGAACCGTTCGACCTCTACCAGTGTTATGCGGCCGCAGGCCGCCGCCATGGGGTTGAAGTTTCTAGCAGCCTTTCGATAGACAAGGTTACCGTATGGATCCGCTTTCCAAGCCTTAACAATCGCCAGATCGGCTACGAGCCCTGTCTCAAGTAGGTATTTCTCGCCATTGAATTCGCGGACTTCCTTATTCTCCGCAAGAGGTGTTCCTACTCCGGTTTTTGTATAGAATCCCGCTATACCGGCACCACCTGCCCTCATACGTTCGGCAAGCGTTCCTTGTGGGTTGAATTCGATCTCCAATTCTCCGGAGATGTATTGGCGTTCGAACTCCTTGTTTTCACCCACATAAGAGCTGATCATTTTGGATATCTGGCGCTTGTTCATCAGCTTACCTAGACCAAATCCATCGATGCCCGCATTATTGGAAATCACGGTCAGGTCTTTCACGCCATCTTCTTCAAGTGCCGCGATCAACGTCTCCGGGATTCCACAAAGACCAAACCCACCAGCGACAATCGTCATTCCATCGAACAAGACACCACGAAGAGCATTGACAGCTGAGTCGTACATTTTTTTTGGCATATACTTCCCCCTTGGACTTTATTAGAGGCGCGACACCACGCCCGTTTATCAGCACCTCAAAACTTGAAGGATATAGGTAATACACAACATTTCGACTGTACGCTTATCTTTCCAGACAAATCGAAACCCCCATCCCACCGCCGATGCACATGGAAGCCAAGCCACGCTTGGCATCCCGCCGCGCCATTTCATGAACCAACGTCACGACAATACGGCATCCGGAAGCCGCAAGTGGATGCCCGAAAGCAATTGCGCCTCCATTCACGTTGATAGTGGTCGGATCCCAGTCCATCTCACGAATAACCGCCAGTGATTGCGCCGCAAAAGCTTCATTGAGTTCGATGAGATCCAAATCTTGCGCTTCCCAGGCAGCCTTGGAGAGGCATTTACGGGACGCAGGAACCGGGCCAAGCCCCATAATGCTGGGATCCACTCCTCCTGTTGCATAAGCCTTGATTGCGGCCAAGGGTGTCAGACCGTAAGCTTCTGCGCGACGGCGGGTCATGACCATAACGGCGGCCGCACCATCGTTCAGTCCAGATGAATTACCGGCAGTCACTGTTCCACCTTCCTTGAAAACCGGCTTGAGAGACGAAAGTTTTTCGATGGTTATATCTGGTCTTGGTGACTCGTCCTCGACAACACGAAATTTTTCTCTTTTATGCTGAACTTCCACCGGAACGATTTCAGTATCGATACGACCAGCCATTATCGCGTCTGCGGCCTTACGCTGCGACGCTAACGCAAACTCATCTTGCTCATCACGCCGGATCTGAAAATTCTGAACAAGATTCTCAGCCGTAACACCCATATGGTAGTCGTTGAAAACATCCCATAACCCATCGACCGTCATCGCCTCGCGCACTTTCATTGGCCCAACGCCATAAGGCGCTCGATCGCGCGGTAACAGATACGGAGCTTGGCTCATACTATCCTGACCACCAGCAATGACGATTTCCGCATCCCCACACCGGATTGCCTGCGCGGCAAGATGCAACGACTTTTGCCCGGCACCGCAAACCTGGTTGATCGTCATCGCGCCGACTTCGTTAGGCAACCCCGCGCCCAACGCGGCTTGACGAGCTGGGTTTTGGCCACAGCCGGCCGTCAGCACTTGCCCCATGATAACTTCGGATATCTCTCCGGCCGGCACTCCTGTTTCAGCGAGCAGCGCACGAACAACCCGTGCCCCGAGACTAGAAGCAGACTCTCGAGCCAGCGCACCGCCGAGGCGCCCGACCGGCGTTCTTTTTGCAGCAACGATTACAATGTCGTCGACCATGTTTCTTACCTTCTTGTCGTTTGTCCCACTCGAAATAAAAACCGATCTTAAGTTGTCCCTAGATACGAACTTTTAAAATTCCTTGTTCTTGACTTCAAAACCGACCGAGTATCTGTCCATTGTTCTTGCGATCCATCTTTTCGTGTTCACGCTGCCTCCCAGCGGCATCCACACAATTCATCAGGGAAGTCGCCCCCCGATCACCGGCATCACGCCTCTGCTTGGAGTATAAACGGATTTCCGAACCAACGAATGAATACGTTAACATGCGCTGTTATATCCCATAGAGACTAAACGGTATTCATATATAGACAGACCAATCGGTACAGGATATATAACACTTATGGTGCCGTTGGAAAGCCCCAGGGAAAAAATATGAGAAACGCCAAAAACACGAGAAATGCTTACGGCAGAAGAGGACGGCCAGATATATGGTTCGCTGGATCCCTTAATTGGCCAATATCCTACATTGAAAAGCCATGCCGAACCATAAGCCAAGCAAGAATAGCGTCCATATCGTGCTTAAAAACGACCAAGGTAGCCTCATGAAGCGCCCTGCGGGAGCCATCGCCGGCATAGGTGAATTGCACCCAGTGCGGCGTACGAACGGAGAAACAACGCTAGGCATGATCGCGCGCGTTTCGAAGCTTGCAATCGAGGATTCGGGACTGGAGATTGGAGCAATTGACGGATTGCTCGTTGGCCCTCAGGTCGGCGAAACACCTCAGCATGTTCCAGCAACAATCGCCGAGTATCTTGGAATGACACCACGCATGTCGAATGTCGTGGATCTTGGCGGGGCATCGGGGCCCGGCATGATCTGGCGGGCCTGCGCCGCAATCGAAGCTGGTATGGCCGATGCCGTGCTTTGTGTTCTTGCAAACACACGTGAAGCGACGCCAGCCCGTTCACCCAACCGAAATCCGATCCGGGAGTTTGACGTACCGTTTGGCGCGTCTGGAGCCAATACATCCTATGCCTTCTTCATGCAGAGGCACATGGCGGAATTCGGTTCCCGACCGGAAGATTTTGCTAATATTGCCGCCTGGGCAAGGCGCAATGCCCAAAGCAATCCAGATGCCATTTTCTACGGCAAGCCGGCAACTGTTGAGGACGTACTTACGTCACCAATGATCACGGCGCCTTTGCATCTGTTCGAAATGGTAATGCCCGTGGCTGGTGGAGCGGCGGTTGTCGTCGTCAGTGAAAAACGTGCCGCTCAGCTAAACCATCCGCCGGTGCATGTCATCGGCGCCGGTGAAATGATCACGCACCGCGCGGTTAGTCAGGCGCGCTCCCTCACATCAGGTCCTCTAAAGGCTGCCATGGCGCAAGCCTTTCGGCAGGCTGGTGTCAGTCCGCAATCGATGCATCTACTATCTCTATATGACTGCTACACTTGTGTCGTCGCAATCACGCTCGAGGATGCCGGGCTCTGTCCTCCTGGTGGCTTTGCGGAGTTACTAAAGGGGCGCGATCTCTCTTACCTCGGCGATCTTCCGATCAATACGCATGGCGGCCAGCTTGGATGCGGGCAGGCAGATCTCGCCGGTGGCATGTCTCACACAATCGAAGCGGTACGTCAGCTTCGTCATGAGGCAAACGGCCGTCAAATTCCGAAAGCCACGCTTGCTCTAGTCACTGGCAATGGCGCGACACTAAGCGAAGCAGTGGCTCTTGTTCTTGAAGGGAGGAGATAAGATGCACTTTGAGACGCTGGACGTACCGGGGCCAACTTACACGCCGGTAACAGCACACTTCTGGGAAGCGATCGCACAGGGTCGGTTTGAATTGCAACTTTGTCAGGGCTGCGGTCATCGAATTTTCTACCCCCGGGCTATATGTCCTCACTGCTGGTCGGAGGATCTGGCTTGGGAGCCCGCGCAACCAACCGGAGAACTCGAAACTTTCTCCATCGTTCATCGTCCTGGGCATCCGGCCTGGGAGGGTATAGCACCTTATGTCGTTGGCATTATCAGCCTAACTGATGGCCCGCATATGCTTAGCCATATCCTTTTCAAGTCGGTGAACGAGGCACGAGTTGGCATAGCTCTAAAGATGCAACCAACACTCATCGGCAAAACCGTTCTGCCCTGTTTTGTTCCCATTGAATGATCTAAAAACGCCTTACTTTTAGAATTATGCAGAACGTATTAAAACTGGAGAAAATTATGTCAGGTTGGAATGGTGTAATCAAAGGGATGCCTCATGTCGGTGCCACCGCGGAGCGGAGCCGCACTGTATCGGGGCGGGACATTGAGTTGTTTACCGAGATGACCGGAGACAAGAACCCCCTGCACTATAATCGAAAGCTGGCCGAAGCATCCGTTTTTGGCGGCTTGATCGTGCAGGGCGGGGTCACATCCGGAATATTGAATGCGCTCGTCGCCGAGGACTTGCCAGGACCGGGGTCCGTGTTTCTTGGCGTCGAATGGAAATTCAGCAAGGCGGTCCTGGTCGGTGACACGATTACCGGCCGCGTCAAAGTCACGAGCGTTCGCGAAGATAAACCGATATGCACAATTGAAACATTCGTGAGGAATCAGAAAGGAGAGGTCTGTCTGAGCGGCAAGGCTACAACATACACGCTTCCTCTGTCTTCAATCCACTCACCTGGATGAAATTGATCCATATGCGACGACGGTCCAATCAGGACCATGTTTTAGATCGATTTGAAAGTGCCCCTCAGGAGTATGATTGTTACCCAGATACCACAGAGAAATATGCCGACTGATCGGTTTTAAGGCTGAGCCGCTTGGCTCGCTCTTAAAACCCTAATGTCAATCTCACACAACATTTTCCAAAACAACGGAAAACGTCTTTTCTTAAGCCTCCCTAAAAACAAACAACGAACAACAACAAAGAAAAAGGCAGCCTCATTGCTTTCGCTACAACCAACATCTCTGAATTTTGCACGGGCTGCATGATATTTTTAGCGGAAACGCTTTCACTAACACGGGATGGAAACAATGTTACAGAGAGCTACGCGCGTTTGCGTCAAATATGCCGAAAGCTATGTACCGGATCCTTATCTCTATGCCGTTATATTGACATTTATTACAGCGATCGCGGCCGAGATTTTGACAAAGAGCGGGCCTATTGCCATTGTCAACTCATGGTATCATGGGCTTTTCTCAATATTGGCCTTTTCCATGCAGATGGCCCTCGTCTTATTGAGTGGAATGACCCTTGCCTCCGCACCTGCCATCAGAAAGTTGTTAGTTCAACTTGCTTCTTTTCCTGAAAGCCAATTTGGCGCGGCGGTACTTGTATTTTTGGTTTCCGCCTTATGCTCCTGGTTGAATTGGGGCTTCGGTCTTGTCATCGGTACACTCATTGCTCGTGAAATCGCCAAGCGGCTTAAGAATATCGATTTTGGTTTTCTTGTTGCATCTGCCTACATGGGATGGATGGTGTGGTCATCAGGTTTATCGAGTTCTATCGCATTGGCAACCGCGACTCCCGGAAGCGCTCTTAACATCATTCAAAAAATAACCGGAGAAGTTCCGGGTCTCAGTCAAACAATCTTTGCCGCGTATAACTTGGTCCCAACCGTGCTCTTTATCGTGATTATGCCTATCGCCTTGTACTTCATGGCGCCGAAACCCGAGCACATGAAAACGATCGATCCAGAGGTTCTTATCCGTCAAGATGAGATTGAAAAAAGCAGCGATAGCAGGATCACCTTCGCCACGATTCTAGAGAACTCGTGGTTGATCATAGTCGTACTATTCCTTATGGGGCTTGCATATGAAGCCAATCGCCTGATAACAACCGGCCTCTCACTCGACATTAATGACATCATTTTTTATGCTACATGGCTTGGGTTGATTTTACACTGGCGTCCCATCCACTATGTTCGCGCCTTTAATAAGTCCGCAACCACCGTCGGCCCAATCATCTTGCAATATCCAATCTATGGCGGAATCATGGGCATGATGGTTGGAACGGGTCTGGCCGGTGTCATCGCTCAATCTTTCGTTGCTATATCTGGGCAACATACGCTACCATTCTGGGCGTTTTTGTCTTCAAACATCATTAGCATTTTCGTACCATCCGGCGGCGGTCATTGGGCAGTACAAGGGCCGTTTATTGTCCCCGCAGCGGTCAAACTGCACGCTCAGACACCTATGACGGCTATGGCCACGGCTATGGGCGAACAAGTCGCCGATATGATCCAGCCGTTCTGGACATTGCCTGTCCTCGCCATCGCAGGCCTCGGGATTAAGGACATCATGGGATACTGCATGATAACTTTTCTGATCGGTTTCTGCGTATATGGGGGCGCGTTGTTGTTTTTTGGATAAGGTCAATACTATCATAAACGCGCTCTGCCCTGGGCTACCCCCCGAAATTCGGACACTCCGGGTTCAAAGTACCTTTGCCGTCGCTTTGCACCAGGGCGATGATCCAGGTGCGAAGAAAATCCCTGTCCTCTTCGGTTGTTCTGGAGGCCGCGGAGCGGGGCCATGCCTGACGCCTCGCCACGGCGCAGTTCGAGATAGGTGCCCTCAGCGGCCCGAACCAACAGCTCGCCACCCCGGTCCTCGATTTCGGCGAGACTATCCCCGTAAACGGTCAGGGAGAGGTGGTGAACGCCCATCACGAACTCGTTGGAGGCCAGCGCATCGGCGGCCTCGCTCAGCCCTTCGATCTGGCTTGCGGCCTTGTCCTGGTCGCTCACCATCTGGGCCGATTTGAGCGCCAGCCTGTCCTGCGCCTGGGCACGGGTGGTAAAGGCGAAGCTCTGGGCCAACACCAGGGGAAACGGGGCGGACAGGAGCGTGTTCAACATGCCGGGGCGTGTCCGGGCCGGGTATTCCCGGAACGAGAAAACGGTGCCGAATATACTCTTCTCGGGTGCCCTGATCTCAATGCCCCGCCGGCCGCAGATCACGCGGTCAGTATAGATCGAATCCCCCATATGGCCCGAGACGATTGGGACAGGGAGATAGCGCCCGGTGACGACCAACCGGAGCGTCTCGGCCACCTCCGAGAACATGATCCCGTCTCGTTCATAGACAGCATGACGGTATAGACCAAACCCCTCCATGCCATTGGCCAGGATCAACCATTGATCCTCCAACTCCCGCGCAAGGCCATCAGCAACTTCCAGGAAACCGCGTCGAAGCCGTGACCAAATCTTGCCCACGCCGGTTCCCAGTGGGCTGCGTGGGGCAACAATGAGGGCCACATAGTAATCGTTGCGGTAGGGTCGGTCTTTAAGGACTGTCTTGGAGTAGGTTTCGTCGAGTGCTGCCGCAAACCTGGAGCGGAAATCTCTCCTTCGCCCCATGGTCTCGTCGAGATGGCGGACCAGATAAGTGTGGATGGTGATGTTGTCGTCGGCTGAAAAACTCCGGCCTGGACGGAGTTGGCGATGGGCGGATCGGACGAGGTTACAGGATCACTGTTCAGCTACGTCGATCTCGAGGAGCGGATCCCGGCGGGGCATCCGTTGCGCAAGATCAGATCCGTCGTCAACGATGCGCTGCGTTCGCTGGATGCTGAGTTCGACCGGCTCTACGCCGGTGAGGGCCGTCCCTCCATCGCACCGGAACGGCTGATCAGGGCCAGCCTGCTTCAGATCCTCTATTCGATCCGCTCCGAGCGGCAGCTTATGGAACAGATGGATTACAACCTGCTGTTCCGTTGGTTCGCGGGACTGGGCACGGCGATGCGGTCTGGGTCCCGACGGTGTTCACGAAGAACCGCGATCGGTTGCTGACGACGGACATGTCCCGCAAGATCATGGCCGCCATTCTGGCGCATCGAGAGGTGGCGCCGCTGCTGTCCGACGATCACTTCTCGGTTGATGGCACGCTGGTGAAGGCTTGGGCCTCAATGAAGAGCTTCCAGCCGAAGATCAATGAGGCGCCCGCCGGTGACGACGATCCGGGTGATCCGTCAGATGAGCGTATATCGCCGACATCCTCCCCTGACCAATCCACCGCCGAGCCCGAACCGATGCCCCGCCGAAGACAACGCGGTCGCAACGGCGAAGTCGATTTCCGTGGTGAAAGGCGCTCCAACGCGACCCATGCGTCGATGACCGATCCGGCGGCCCGGCTGTTCAAGAAGTCTCCTGGCGCCGGGGCCATACTGTGCTTCATGGGTCATAGCCTGATGGAGAACCGCTCTGGCATGATCGTGCAGGCCGACCTGACGCAGGCGGATGGCCACGCCGAACGCCGTGCCGCCATCGACATGCTCCACCGCCACTCTCCCGGATCGACCCGGCGCCTGACCCTGGCTGCGGATCGCGGCTACGACAGCGCCGACTTCGTCGCCGAGCGGCGCCAGATGGTCGTCACGCCGCATGTCGCGCAGAAATCTCGGCAGACGGCAGAACCACCCCGCACATAGGCTACGCCAAATCCCAGCGGCGCCGGAAGAAGATCGAGGAGCCCTTCGGCTGGGCCAAGACCGTCGGCGGCATGGCACAGACCCTGTATCGCGGCATCGAGCGCGTGCGCGCCCGCTTCACGCTGACAATGGCGGCCTACAATCTGGCGAGGCTGCCGAAACTGCTCGCGGCCTGAAGAGGGAAGCCGCCGCCAGGACTGCCTGCCCATGATCCAACCCCACCCACCAGCCTCGTAAAGCGAAACCGTTCCTAACAGCAGCCTTTTTCAGCACCCTGTTAGACGCGCCGGGCTATTCCCCCGTGAAGCGCGCGGCCCGGCGCTGGGAGAAAGCCGCCAGCCCTTCCTCCATATCGCTGCCCGCGCAAGCGGCCCGGCGCAATTCGGCGATCTGTTCCATCGCCTCCACCGGCACGGGGCGCATATCCTCCAGAACCCGCAACTGCTCCTTCACCGCCCGCACCGCGAGCGGCGCCTTGGCGGCGATGCCCCGCGCGATGTCCAGCGCCGCCGCCTCAAGCGCCTCGCTTTCCACCAGCCGGTTGACCACGCCAAAATGCAAGGCCCGCCCGGCATCCAACGGCGCGGCGCAGAAAAACATCTCCTTGAGCACGTGGATGGGCAGATTGCCGAAAAAGCGCAGCAGCCCGCTCGTCGAATAAGGCAGGCCGATATTGGCGGGCGTCATGGTGAAACAGGCGCTCATATCCGCGACGACCAGATCGCAGCTCATCGCCAGATCCACCGCCCCGCCCCAGACCGTGCCCGACACCATCGCGATGACCACCCCCGGATAGGCGCGCACGCGGCGCAAGACCCGTTCCAGCGGCCTGCCCCAGGCGAGCGGGTCGCGTTCCTCGGAGAACTCCCCCAGATCATGGCCGGAACTCCAGACCGTCTCGCCAATGCCGCTGCCCAATATGACAACCGGCACCCGCCGCGCGGCCAGCTCAGCCAGGCGTGCCTCCAACCCTTCCAACACCGCCGCGCTGAGCGCGTGGCGGCGGGCGCGATTGCGGAAAACCACCTTGCCGATACGCTCCTCGATCAACTCGGCGGTCACGCCGACAGCCTCGGCGGCGGCGCTCACCGGTCACCCGCCATGATATTTGGCATCATTTCCTGTCTCCTCCCGGCCGTTGCAACAACACCGTGCAACCGTGCCATTTCGTATGCAATTCGCGCTAAAATCACACATCTTGTATAAAATAGCAACTCAACCACCTTCCGCCGCGAGTGCCCGGCCGCCCTTATTGCCCCCCTCATTGCCCGCCTAGCGCGACCAGGGTGGCCGCGCGAAACACCCGGCCAGATAATCCAGCAGGACCTTCACGCGCGCCGGGCGCAACACGCTGGGCGGCGTGAGCAGATTGAGCGCGATGGGAGAAATCCCCCATTCCGGCAACACCTCGACCAACCGTCCCGCCGCCAGCTCGCGCCAGACCATGAATTCCGGCTGCACCGCCATGCCCAGCCCCGCCAGCAACGCCGGCGTCAGCACCTCGGCATTATCCACCCGCAACCGGCCATGGACAGCCACGCTCTGCTCCTCCTCGCGCGGATGCGTGAAGCGCCACAGCCCCGGCGACGCCGCGTTGGTGTAAATGAGCCAATCATGGTGCTGCAATTCAGCCGGATGCGCGGGCTGGCCCAGCCGCGCCAGATAGGCCGGCGCGGCCACCAGCAGCCGGCGCACCTCGCACAGGCGTCGTCCGCGCAAGGAAGATTCCGCCAGCGCCGCGATCCGCAGTGCCATGTCGAACCCCTCCGCCACCAGATCGACCCGCGCATCGTTCAGCCGCAAATCGATCTCGACCTCGGGATAGCGTTCCAGAAAGCGCGGCAATACCGGCGCCACATGCAGCACGCCGAAAGACATCGGGGCCGCCACGCGCACCAGCCCGCGCGGCACCGCCGACCATGAGGCCGTCCGCGCCTCCGCCTCCTCGCCCGCCGTCAAAATCCGCCCAGCCTGCTCGCGCGCCAGGCGGCCGGCCTCGGTCAAGGACAACCTGCGGGAATTGCGATGGAACAGCGCCGCGCCCAGCCGCCGCTCAAGCCGGGCCACGGCCTTGGAAACAGTGGGGGTGGAAAGCTCCAGCTCCGCCGCCGCGCGGGCAAAGCCCCCCGTCTCCGCGACTTTGGCGAAAATCGCCCAGGCTTCGAAATCAGGCAGCTTCATGAAAAATCCGGAAACGATATTTTTCTATCATTTCTGTTTCGTTCAATCAACGCCCCCCTTATCTCCTGCCCATCAAACGGCCGCGACGGCCATCTCGGGAGATTTCAAATGATCGAGCTTCGCCCTTTCAACCGCCTCGGCGGCGCCAACCATGGCTGGTTGGACGCCAAGCACCATTTTTCCTTCGCCAGTTATCACGACCCCGCGCGCATGGGCTGGGGGGCGCTGCGGGTCTGGAACGACGACACCATCGCACCCGGCACCGGCTTTCCGCCGCATCCGCACCAGGACATGGAAATCATCACCTATATCCGCAAAGGCGCGATCACCCACCAGGACCATCTGGGCAATACCGGCCGCACACAAGCCGGGGATGTCCAGGTGATGTCCGCGGGCAGAGGCATCATTCACAGCGAATATAACCGCGAGGATGAAGCAACCCAGCTTTTCCAGATCTGGATTTTGCCGGACGGGCGCGGCCACACCCCAAGCTGGGGCACCAAACCCTTCCCGCGGGCCGAGCGCAGCGGGCGCTTCGTGGTGCTGGCATCCGGTTTCGGCACGGATGGCGAGGCCCTGCCCATCAACGCCAATGCCCGGCTGCTGGGGGCAACGCTGAACAAGGGCGATACGCTGGAATACCGGCTGGATACCGGGCGGTTCGGCTATCTCGTGCCCGCCAGCGGCCAGCTGGACATCTCCGGCCAGCGGGTGAACGCGCGCGACGGCGCCGCCCTCAAGGATACCGGCCTCCTGAAGATCACCGCCCTGGAGGACAGCGAAATCGTCCTCGCCGACATTTCCTGACCCACCGCGCAAGGATTCAAAACCATGTCTCCCGTCTCGACGCAAAAACATGCCGACACGCTGATCCTCGCCGCCCGGATTCTGCTGATGGCCCTGTTCCTGATCTTCGGCTGGCAGAAACTGACCCATTTCGGCTTCACCATCGGCTATATGGCGCATACGGGCGCGCCAATGCCGACCCTCGCCGCGCTGATCTCGACGGTGATGGAGCTGGGGGTCGGCCTCGCCCTGCTGAGCGGCGCCTTCACCCGCCCGCTGGCCCCGCTGATGTGCCTCTATACGCTTGGCACCGGGCTGATCGGGCATCATTACTGGACCATGAGCGGCATGGAGCGGTTTGAAAACGAGATCAATTTCTACAAAAATCTCAGCATCATGGGCGGATTGCTGCTGCTCAGCCTGACCGGCGCGGGGCGCTATTCCATCGACCGGCTGCTGCACCGGGCCTGACCGCCGGCATTTCTCAAAATTGCCATGAAGTGCGGGCATCCAGGATCCGATGAACCAGATGCCCGCCCCCTCCTCCAGCCAGGCCGCTCCGCAAGGCGCCATCCTCGACGACCGGATCACCCCCGTCGGGAAGGAAGAGATCGGCGCCTTGACGGGCGTGCGCGGCGTCGCCGCCATGCTGGTGGTCGTGTATCACATCTACCCGTTCAGCGACTTCCCCTGGGGGCTGCGCCAGATCGTCGCCCGCGGGTATCTGTCGGTGGATGTGTTCTTCGTGCTCAGCGGCTTCGTGATGGCGCTGAATTATGGGAACATGTTCAAGGCGGGGACCACCGCGACCGGCTTTCGCACGTTCCTGCTGCGCCGCCTGGCGCGGCTCTACCCGCTTTACATCGTGTTTCTGGGGCTACGCGTCGGTTATTCGCTCATCGTCCATGGCAGCCTGCATGTGAAGGATTACTGGTTCGCGGTCGATCTGGCGCATCCGCTGCGCTCACTGCTCGCCAACGCGGCCATGATCCAAAGCTGGGGGATCGCCCAGGCCATCACCAACCCCACATGGTCCATCAGCGTCGAATGGGGGGCTTATTTCGTCTTTCCCTTCATTGCCGCCAGAATTTTATATGGCCGGACCTGGCAGGCCGTGTTCGCCGCCGCCGCCGCCGCCGCGCTGGTGGCGCTGGTGCCCGTGCTGACAGCCACCGATGGCGGTGGCCATAACGGCCCGCTCGACGCATATGACGGGCGAACCCTGGTGCCGATGCTCCGCTGCCTGGGCGGGTTCACGCTGGGGCTGGCAACCTACCGGCTTTACCGCTGGGCGCCGGCGCGGCAGCTGGCGGCGTCCTGGCTTGGCTGGCTGGTTTGCGCCTACCTGCTGGCGGGAATTCTGCTGCATTGGTGCGACCTCGCCATCTATGCCGGATTTCCACCGCTGATCCTGGCCCTGGCCTGCAATCGCGGCCGGCTGGGGCGGCTGTTCGCCTGGAAACCCATCTTCCAGGCGGGGGTGCTCTCTTATGCCATCTACGTGATTCACAATCCGTGGATCGGCCTCTTCCATTGGTCCCGGCTGGTTCTTCCGGACTATATGCCGCATTGGCTGGCCGAGACAGCGATCGCCAGCGGCCTCGCCTTGTCGATTTTCGGCGCGGCCCTCATCCTGCATCATCTGGTGGAAGTGCCTGGGCGTCGCTGGGTGCGGCATCTGGCCCGGGGCGCGGCATGAAGGCGCCCACCCCGAAACAGGCGGAAAATTCCACCCATCGCCCTGCGCTCCCTTGCATCGGCCATGCCGTGCTGGTTACGTAACGCCATGTGCCTTGCCATTCCCATGCAGATCCTGTCGATCGACGGCTTCAACGCCGAATGCGAGGCCAAGGGTGTGCGCCGCGTCGTCAGCCTGTTCATGATCGGCGAGAACGAGGTGGCGGTGGGCGACCATGTGATGGTGCATGTCGGTTACGCGCTGCGGAAAATGACGCCGGAGGAAGCGCGGACGAGCTGGGACCTGTTCGACGAAATTGTCGCCGCGTCCGGGCAATGAACGAGGATCTTTCCACCGCCCGGCAATGGCTGGCGCGCATCGCGGCGTTGCCGCTGCGCGAGCCGGTCAAGGTGATGAATGTCTGCGGCGGGCATGAGCGCAGCTTGGCCATGCTGGGGCTGCGCGCCGTGCTGCCGGACATGGTCAAGCTGATCCCCGGCCCCGGCTGCCCCGTCTGCGTCTGCCCCGAGGAGGATCTGGCCGACGCCATCGGCCTCGCCTTGTCCGGCCAGGCCACGCTCGCGGCTTTTGGAGACATGCTGCGCGTGCCCATCAACGCCCCGAAAGGGGAGATCCGCTCCCTGGCCGAGGCGCGCGCCGCCGGGGCGGATATACAGCCGGTGAGTTCCCCGCAGGAGGTCCTCGCCCTGGCCAAGGCCGCCCCGGACCGGCCCGTGGTGTTTTTCGCCGCCGGGTTCGAGACCACAACCGCCCCCGTGGCCGCCATGCTGGCGCAGAGTGTGCCGGAAAATCTTTCCGTGCTGCTGGCCGCCCGACTGACCTGGCCGGCGGTGGACATGCTGCTGAACACGGATGCCACGGCGCTGGACGCGCTGATCGCCCCTGGCCATGTCGCGGCGGTGATGGGCGCTCGGGAATGGGGCTTCATCCCCGAAACATATCATCTGCCGGTGGCCGTCGCGGGGTTCTCCGGCAATTCGCTGCTGGCGGCACTCTATTCCGTGCTGCGGCAGAAGCTGGAGAACAGGCCCTTCCTCGATAATTGCTACGCCGAGCTGGTCCAGCCCGAGGGCAATCCGCGCGCCAAGGCGCTGCTGGCGGAGGTGATGCAGGTTGAGGACGCAACCTGGCGCGGCATCGGCACCATCCCCGCCTCCGGCTTCGCCCTGCGCGGGGCTTGGCGGCGCTTCGACGCGCGGGCGCGCTTCAACCTGGCCGCCCTGCCCCGCCGCCATGCCGGCGGCATGCCGCCGGGCTGCGATTGCGCCGCCGTGGTGCTGGGCCGCAAACAGCCGGATCAATGCCGCCTTTACGGCCGTGCCTGCACACCGCGCGCGCCGGTGGGTCCCTGCATGGTCTCCGACGAGGGCGCCTGCCATATCTGGTGGCAAGCGGGCTTGCGCGCCGCGGCCTGAGCCTTGCCCTGCCAACTGATCGTTCTGGGCGGTGTGGTGCAGGGGGTGGGGTTCCGCCCCTTCGTCTACCGGCTGGCGCAAGCGCGGGGGGTGCGCGGCTGGGTGCGCAACCGCACCGGCGCGGTGGAAATTTGCGCCGCGGCGAGCGGCGCGATTCTGGATCTGTTTCTGGAAGATATTTTGGCCAAGGCTCCACCCGCCGCCCGGCCGGAATTAATTTCCGTCACTCCCGCCCATTTTCAAGGCGCGGAATTCGAGATCCGGGACAGTATCGCCCAGGGCGGCACGCTGGGCCTGCCGCCAGACCTCGCCCCCTGCCCGGAGTGCCTGGCCGAGATGGCCGCCCCCACCAACCGGCGCTACCGCTACCCGTTCATCAACTGCACCCAATGCGGCCCGCGCTACAGCCTGATCGACGCCCTGCCCTATGACCGGGTCCGCACCAGCATGGCACCGTTCACGTTGTGCGCCGCCTGCGCCGCCGAGTATGCCAACACAGCGGACCGGCGCTTCCATGCCGAACCGGTGGCTTGCCCTGACTGCGGCCCGCGCCTGAGATTCGGCACGCTGGAGGGGGAAGCGGCCCTGCAAGCGGGGCTGGTCTTGTTGCGGGCGGGGGGAATTCTCGCCGCCAAGGGGGTGGGAGGGTATCATCTCTTCTGCGATGCGGCCAACGCGGCGGCCATCGCCCGGCTGCGCGCGCGCAAGCACCGGCCGGACAAGCCGCTTGCCCTGCTGCTGCCCGAAAGCGCCCTGACGGATTATGTCGCATCGCCCGACCCCGTTTTGTTCACCCCCGCGCGGCCCATCCTGCTGCTGCCGCCCCGGGCGGGTGCCAGGCTGGCGGAGGGCATAGCCCCCGGCCTGGGGGAGATTGGCGTGATGCTGCCGGACTCCCCCCTGCACCATCTGCTGGCGGAAGGATTCGGCGCGGCCCTGGTCGCCACCTCCGCCAACCGGTCCGGCGAGCCGATGATCGCGGAGGAAACCGCCGCGCTGGAGCAGCTTGGCCCCATCGCCGACGGGTTTTTGCATCACGACCGGCGCATCGCGCGGGTGGTGGATGATTCCGTGCTGCGGATCATCGACGGCGCGCCGCATATTCTGCGCGCCGGGCGCGGGCTGAGCCCCATCGAACTGCCTCTGCCCTTCACGCTGGAGGCCCCGGTCCTGGCCTGCGGCGGGCAGATGAAAAACACCATCGCGCTCGGCGTGGGCGACCGCGCCATTCTTTCCCCGCATCTGGGGGATCTGGACAATCCCGCCGCCCTGGCCGCCTTCGCCGCCATGGCGGACGATCTGCAAGCACTCTACGGGGCCCGGGCTGAATGGCTGATCGCCGATGCCCACCCCGGCCATGCCAGCACGCGCTGGGCCAAGACATTCCTGGCCAAGGCGCGGGGGCTGAAGCTGGAAACGGTCTGGCACCACCACGCCCATGCCAGCGCCCTGGCTGGGGAATATGGCGGCGCGGACATGCTCGTCTTTACCTGGGATGGCGTGGGGCTGGGACCGGATGGCGCGCTGTGGGGCGGTGAGGCGCTGTGGGGGCGCCCCGGCGCCTGGCGGGAGGTGGCGCGGCTGCGGCGGCTGAAACTGCAAGGCGGCGACGCGGTGGCGCGCGAACCCTGGCGGGCCGCCGCCGCGATGTGCTGGCAAAGCGGCGTGACGCCACCCGCCGGGCTGGTCCCCGAGCCCCTGGCCCGGACCGCCTGGGAGCATGGGCTGAATTGCCATGAAAGCTCCGCCGCCGGACGGTTGTTCGACGGGGCCGCCGCGCTGCTCGGGCTGGGGCGGCTCGCCAGCCATGAAGGCCAGGCGCCAGCCCGGCTGGAAGCCCTTGCCGGCAAGTCGGCTGGGTCCGCTCTCCACATGGACGATGCCGCGCCCCTGCCCCTGACGGCAAACGAGGAAGGCGTTTGGGAAGCCGATTGGCGCCCGCTGGTGCCAATGCTGCTGGACGAGACATGCCCGCCCCAGGAGCGCGCCGCGCGGTTCCATGCCAGCCTGGCGGCCACCGCCCTCGCCATTGCCGAGAAGCTGGCGGCGCGCCGGGCGGGACTGGCGGGCGGCGTGTTCCAGAACAGCCGCTTGTCGCGGACCTTGCTGCATGGCTTGCGGCAGCGCGGGATTGAGACGCATCTGGGACGGCGCGTGCCCTGCAACGATGCGGGGCTAAGTTTCGGGCAGATCATGGAGTTTGGAGCGCGGCGGCATGGATGAAACGATAACCCTGGCCCATGGCAATGGCGGGCGGCGCATGCGCGCGTTGATCGAGCAGGTCTTCGCCGCGCGTCTTGGTCAACCGGACACGCAGGCCGACGCGGCCCCCATCACCCTGCCCGAGGGCGAGGTTCTGGTGACCACCGATGGTTTCACCGTGCAGCCCGTGACATTTCCCGGCGGCGACATCGGCGCGCTGGCGGTACATGGCACGGTGAACGATCTTGCCGTCTCCGGCGCAACACCGCTCTATCTCACCCTCGCCGCCATGATCGAGGAAGGATTTCCCCTCGCCCTGCTGGAAGAGATCGTCGCCAGCCTGGCGGCGGCGGCGCGGGCCGCCGGCGTGCGCGTGGTGGCGGGCGACACCAAGGTGCTGCCACGCGGCCAGGGGGGCGGCATCTATTTCACGCTCACCGGCATCGGCGTGCGCCCGCGCGGATGCGCGCTGGGGATCGGCGCCATCCGGCCCGGGGACAAGCTGCTGGTCAGCGGCCCGGTGGGGGACCATGGAGTCGCCGTGATGCTGGCTCGGGAAGCGTTCGGGCTCCGCGGGGATGTCCGCTCGGACGCGGCCAGCGTGCTGCCCTTGACCGGGGCGCTGCTACCCCTGCCGGGGCTACGCTTCATGCGCGATGCCACGCGCGGCGGCCTCGCCACGGTGGCGCATGAGATCGCGCTTGGCACCGGACATGGGCTGCTGCTGGAGGAAGAGGCGATCCCCGTGCGGGAGAGCACGCGCGCCGTTTGCGCCATGCTGGGCTATGACCCGCTTTACCTCGCCTGCGAGGGGCGGGTGCTGGCGGTGCTGGCGCCCGAAACCGCCGAGGCCGCGCTGGCGGCATGGAACAGCCTGCCGGATGGCAAGGCGGCCGCGCTCATCGGCACGGTGGGGGCGGACCCCGGGCCGGTGACGATGCGCACCCCGATCGGCGGGCTGCGCATTCTGCCGGAACTGGAAGAAGATGCGCTGCCGCGAATCTGCTGAGACGATCGCGGCCGCATGCGCGGCATCTCTATTTATTTACACATAGCTATTTACACATAGCGCCGTGAAGCCGCTCCATCAGATCGACGGCCACTTGCAGGGAAACGGGCTGAACCGCCGCCTCCAGCACAAGCTCGACCCGCATCACCTCGGCATTGGCGGCCTCGGCCTTCGCGTGGCCTGCAACCGTCAAACGCGCAAGCTGACGGCGACCGTGATGAGCATCACGCTGACGCTCCACCAGCCTTGCTTCCTCCAGCTTCGTTAGAACACCCTGCATCGATTGCGGTGTGATGAAGGCCCGCTCGGCCAGATCCGCATTCGTCTGGTCCGGCCGCACATTGAGTTCAGCTAGCACCGCATATTGGGCGGGGTTGAGCCCAAGCGACTTCAACGCCTCCTCCATGCGCCGATGCAAGGCGTGCTGCGCCAGCTTCAGCCGGTATCCCAGCAGCGGGATCATATCCTTGGTCATTGCAATATCAGTCGCCTTATATTATGTCAGGTTCCTGATACTATTCCCACCCCAACACGGAGACAACCATGCCCCGACTGACCGGCCCCGATTTCATCGGTATCCAGGCGCACGATCTTCAGGCCGCCAAGGCCTTCTATCACGACAAATTAGGCCTGCCTGTTTTGCAGGAAACCCCCGAGGCGGTCGTCTTCGACAGCAAGCCCATCCCCTTCGCGGTCAGAAAACCTCTGATCGATCTGGACGCGGCTCAGGGGAAGCTGGGTTGGGGCATCGCCTTGTGGTTTGCCTGCGATGATGCCGATGCGCTGCATGAGACCTTGACGGCATCGGGAACAGCCATTGCCTTCCCGCCAAAGGATGGGCCGTTCGGCCGTTATTTCGCGTTCCACGATCCGTTTGGCTACACGATCACGGCGCACACGGCATGACGCCGCGCCACTGAATCGACATTACGGCAATGATCGTCCCATGTCGGCGGAATCCGCAGGATTTCCGCCGACATGGTCCGGGGCGTTGCGTATGAAATTATATGCGCCGGCGCCGCCCGGTGGCGCCGTCTCACCGAGACAAACCGTCCCGCCTCAAGTGCGGACCAGCCAGCCTGGCCCGAAGGCCGCAGCTTTCTTCAAACCATTTTCCCCTCGAATGGCGGCAGATAATCCGCCGCGTCGAATTCCAGCACCCAGAGGTCGGGGTCGAAGCGGGTTTGCCGGGCGATATAATCATCCGCCGCCTGTTCAGCCACCGGCTCGGGCCCCGTGGCGCGCATCCAGGCCAGCTCGCCTTCCATGTCCCGGAACTGGCTGAGCACCATGCACCCCGCGCGGCCATGAAGTTTCACCAATATGCCGCCGGCATCCGCGTCGCCCTTGCGGACCACCACGCCGGGCTTGTTGTCCAGCATGCCCAGCCGCAACGCGGCCGAAACCCAAATTCCCGCCTTGATCCTGGCTTCGCCCATGGTAAGTCCTTTCCTTCATGCCCCCGCACCGGCCTGTTCCGCTGGGTTCGCAGGTCTTGACGTCAATCTCAAGAGTTTGGAGTTGCTTGCATGTTCCGCCCGCTCCGCATTGCTTTTCTGGCCGCCATGGCGCTGGTCATTTTTTCCCCCGCCGCCCGCGCGGCCACCAAGATCACCTTCGGCCTGGATTGGGTCGCCGAACCCGAATATGGCGGCTATTACGAGGCGCTGGCCGAGGGGCTCTATCAGAAAGCCGGGCTGGACGTGACGATCTACCAGGGCGGACCGCAGGTGAATACCGCGCAATTGCTCATCTCCGGCAAGCTGGATTTCGACATCACCTCCAACGCGTTCCTGGCGCTGAATTTCGCGCAAGAGCATATTCCCTATGAGGTGGTGGCGGCCGGATTCCAGAAGGATCCGGATTGCCTGATCGCGCATCCAGGCCAGGGGAATGACAGTTTCGCGGATCTGAAGGGCAAGCCGATCGCGGTTTCCACCGATACGCGGGCGAGCTGGTGGCTGTTCCTAAAGGCGAAATATGGATATTCCGACTCGCAATTGCGGCCTTACGGGTTCTCGCTGACACCGTTTTTAACCAACAAGAAGGATATTCAGGAGGCATACGTGACCTCCGAACCTTATCTCGTGCATCAGGCCACCGGAGAGTGGCCGGTGGTGCTGGCGTTGCCAGATGCGGGATTCGATGGCTATGCCAGCTTGGTGGCGACATCCGACAAGATGGTGAAGGAGCATCCGGATGTGGTGAAACGCTTCATCGAGGCCTCGGCCCAGGGCTGGTATGACTTTCTCTACAAGAACCCGCAACCCGCCTTCGCCGCCATCAAGAAAGCCAACCCGGACATGACGGACGGGCTGATGCGATATGGCTATGAACAGTTGAAGAAACGCGGAATCGTCGATTCCGGGGATACGAAGACGCTCGGCATCTATGCCATGACCAATGCGCGCTGGAGCGGGTTCTTCAACCAGATGGCGGCGGCGGGCATGTACGACAAGAGCATGGATTACAAAGCCGCTTATACGCTGCAATTTGTCGATCACGGCCATCCGAAGAGCAATTGATGCTCACACTGCGCCAAGTTGCCAAGCGGTTCGGCAACGGGACGAAGGCACTGGACGGGATCGACACCGAGATCGCGCCGGGCAGTTTCGTGGCACTGCTGGGGCCCTCAGGCTGTGGGAAATCCACGCTGCTGCGGCTGCTCTCGGGGCTGGAAGCCCCCAGCAGCGGAGAGATTTCCTGGGGGCATGCGGGCAAGCCCGCCCCCGGAGAGATTGGCTATGTCTTCCAGGACCCCACGCTGCTGCCTTGGGCCAATGCGGTGGAGAATGTGTTTCTGCCGCTGCGACTGCGCGGGGTGAGCCGCGCGGCGGCCATGCCACGGGTCATGGCCGCCCTGGCGCAGGTGGGGCTGGAAGGATTCGAGCACGCCAAGCCAAAGGCGCTATCCGGCGGGATGAGGATGCGTGTCTCCATCGCCCGGGCGCTGGTTTCGGAACCGGCCTTGCTGCTGATGGACGAGCCTTTCGCGGCGCTGGATGAATTTACCCGTCACAAGCTCCAGGACGACCTGCTAGCGCTATGGCGGCGGACGGGAAAGAGCGTGATCTTCGTGACGCATTCGATTTACGAGGCCGCTTATCTCGCCAACCGGATCTTGATCATGACACCACGCCCCGGGCGTATTGCCACGATTTTGACCCCCGCCCTGCCCGACGGGCCGGAACGGCGGGGAAGCGCCGCCTATAACGCGCTCGTCTCGGAGATCACCGCCAGCTTTCAACGGATCATGCCCGCATGAACAGGACCATGGAACGGGTCGCGCCTTTTGTCCTCGGGCTAGGCGCGTTGGCGCTCTGGCAGGGAGGGGTATGGGCGACGCATACGCCAAGCTATGTCTTGCCGGGACCGCTGGAAATTCTACAGGCCATGTTCAAGGCCCGGGCCTCACTGGGGGCCGGACTGCTTTCCACCCTGGCGGTGACGTTGGCGGCCTTGCTGGTTTCCACCATTCTCGGTGTTTTCCTGGCCGTGGCCATGGCGGCGAGCCCGCTTTTCCGCTCGGCCGTTCAACCCTGGGCGGTGGCCTTGCAGGTGACCCCCGTGGTGGCTATCGCGCCGCTGATCATCATCTGGGTGGGGCAGCCTTTTCTGGCGCTGGTGGCGTGCGCGGTCATCGTCTCGTTCTTTGCCATTCTCTCCAACACCGCCGCTGGTCTGGCCGCCACGCCGCCGGAACTGCTGGATCTGTTCCGGTTGAATGGCGCGACGCGCTGGCAGATGCTCTGCTGGCTTGCCCTGCCTTACGCCTTGCCGTTTTTTCTGAGCGGACTGCGGCTGGCGGGCACCCTCGCGCTGGTGGGCGCGGTGGTGGCGGAGTTCGTGGCGGGCTCTGGCGGGTTCGCCTCCGGCCTGGCCTGGGAGATTATCGAAGCCAGCTACCGGCTGCAGATTCCACGCATGTTCGCGGCCCTTCTGCTGCTGGGCGGGACCGGCATCGCCATCTATGCCGCGCTGGGCTTGCTGGAGAGGGTGATTCTGGCGCGGCGGGAAAGCTGACGAAACCGGTTGAAATTTCCGAAAGCCAAGCTAGGCTCCGCGCAGATTTGGAGAACCCCATGAGCACGACGACGGACAAGAAACTCAGCAAGGGCCAGCTTGCCTATGAGCAGGAACGCGCGAGGAAGGCAGGCAAGAGCCTCGATGAATGGATGAAGCACAAGGCCAGACTGGCGGCGGAAGAGGCGCAGAAAGCCGCCACCGCCAGCAAGCCCCAGGGCGAGAAGAAGAAGGGGCTGATCTCCCGCTTGCTGGACAAGGCGCACAAGCCGATCTGACAGATCCAGGCGCACCGACTCCAAGGGCGATCATCGTAAAACGGGCGATCATCGTAAAAAAGGCAGGCCGAACGGCCTGCCTTTTATTTTCGTTCCCAGGAAGGGGAGGATATTATTCCTCGCCCTCATCCTCCGCCGCCACTTCCGGCTTCGGGCCGGAATCCAGACCCTTGGCGGAGACGTCACGGTCGACCAGTTCGATCACCGCCATGTCAGCGGCGTCGCCATAACGCATGCCGGCCTTCAGCACGCGGGTATAACCGCCGGCGCGGGCTTGGTAGCGGGTAGCCAGCGTGTCGAACAGCTTGGCGACGATCGTCTCATCCCGCAGCTGGTCGTAAGCCTGACGGCGCGCATGCAGCCCGCCACGCTTGCCCAGCGTGATGAGCTTCTCGGCCACAGGCCGCAGCTCCTTGGCTTTCGGCAGGGTGGTGGTGATCTGCTCGTGCTTGATCAGCGCGACGGCCATGTTGCGGAACATGGCCTGGCGGTGGGAGGAGGTGACGCCGAGTTTCCGGCCGGCAATTCCGTGACGCATGGTGAGGTGTTCCTGGTTAGACGATAATTAGAAGGGTTGATCGGAGCGCTTGGCCAGCTCTTCGATATTCTCGGGCGGCCAGTCGGGCACGGTCATGCCCAGGGAGAGCCCCATCGCCGTCAACACTTCCTTGATTTCGTTCAAGGATTTGCGCCCGAAATTCGGGGTGCGCAGCATCTCCTGCTCGGATTTCTGCACCAAGTCCCCAATATACACGATATTGTCGTTCTTGAGGCAGTTGGCGGAGCGCACGGACAGTTCCAACTCGTCCACCTTGCGCAGCAGGTTGGGGTTGAAGGGCAGTTCGATCCGCGGTTCCTCGGGGCGCGCGCGCTGCGGCTCCTCGAAATTCACGAACATGGAAAGCTGGTCCTGCAGGATGCGGGCGGCCAGCGCCACGGAATCCTCCGGCGTCACGGCGCCGTTGGTCTCGACCTCAAGGATCAGCTTGTCATAATCGGTCACCTGGCCAACGCGGGTCTTCTCCACCTTGTAGGAGACGCGCTTGACCGGGGAATAGATGGCATCGACGGGGATCAGCCCGATCGGCGCATCTTCCGGACGGTTATTGGCGGCGGGCTCGTAGCCACGGCCGAGATTCACCGTCAGCTCCATGCCAAGCTGCGCGCCCTCGTCCAGCGTGCAGATCACCAAATCAGGATTCATGATCTCGATGTCATGACCGGCCTGGATCTGCCCGGCCTTGACCTCGCCAGGACCGGTGGCCGTCAGCACCATGCGCTTGGGGCCCTCGCCATGCATCTTCACGGCGAGTTGCTTGATGTTCAGCACGATGTCGGTGACATCCTCGCGTACACCCGGCAAGGTGGAGAATTCATGCAGGACGCCATCGATCCGCACGGCGGTCACGGCGGCACCTTGCAACGAGGACAGCAGGATCCGCCGCAGCGAATTGCCCAGCGTCATGCCAAAGCCACGCTCCAGCGGCTCGGCGATGATAACCGCCACGCGCGCGGCATCGGACCCGAACTCGACATCGAGCTGTTCCGGCTTGATCAGCGTCTGCCAATTGCGCTGCAGAGACAAATTCGACTCTTTCAACATCTACCCCTCCGGCCGGCGGCGATGAGGAGAGCATCGCCGTTTGGCCTTACGAAAATATGATTCCGGCGAATTAGACGCGGCGGCGCTTGCGCGGCCGACAGCCATTATGCGGAATCGGGGTCAGGTCACGGATCGCGGAGATCTGGAAGCCAACAGCCTGCAAGGCACGCAGCGCGCTTTCACGTCCCGAGCCGGGGCCGCTCACCTCGATCTCCAGCATCTCCATGCCATGCTCGCGGGCCTTGCGGCCAGCATCCTCGGCGGCGACCTGGGCGGCATAAGGGGTGGATTTGCGGCTACCCTTGAAACCCTGGGCACCGGCCGACGACCAGGCGATGGTGTTGCCCTGCGCGTCGGTGATGTTGACCATGGTGTTGTTGAAGCTGGCGAGCACGTGGGCGACACCGGAGATGATGTTCTTGCGCTCTTTCTTGCGGGGACGGCTGGAGGCGGGCTTCGCCATATCTGTCTAATCCTGTCTCTAGGGAGGTGTTTAGCGAGTGGCTTTCTTCTTGCCGGCGATCGCCACGGCCTTGCCCTTGCGGGTGCGGGCGTTGGTATGGGTGCGCTGGCCGCGAACCGGCAGCCCCTTGCGGTGACGCAGGCCACGATAGCAGCCGAGATCCATCAGGCGCTTGATGTTCATCGCCGTTTCACGGCGCAGGTCGCCCTCGACGCGGTATTCCTTGTCGATGGTCTCGCGCAGACGCAGGATCTCGTCGTCGGAGAGCTGATTGACACGGCGTTCATCGGGAATGCCGAGCTGGGTGCAGATCTGCTGCGCCTTGGTCGGGCCAATGCCATAGATGTAACGAAGGCTGATCACGACACGCTTGTTCGTGGGAATGTTTACGCCGGCAATACGTGCCACCTGGTCTCTCCTGAACTCAAGGACCTCTCCGGAGGTCATAACAAGTAGCGGCGCCCCACCCGGAAGCGCCGCGAAAGCGGGTTATAGCGGCCGCCAATCGAGAGTCAACGACCTTCGATCAAATTTTCGTGATCGAGCCATTGACGGCGCGCGGGGGTGGCCTGCAAGGCCGCGAGCCAGGCGGAATTCAAGCCGCGGAGACCCCGGCTTGGCGCAGAACCGCCTCGATCTGCGCCTCGACTTCGGACATTTCAGCCATCCCGTCAACGGTATAAAGCCGCCCCTTCGCCTTGTAATAAGGGAGAATCGGAGCCGTCTGGGCGTTATAGGCCTCAAGCCGCGCCTTCACCGTCTCGGCGTTATCGTCCGGGCGGCGGGTAAACTCGGTGCTTGCGCACGCATCGCACACGCCAGCCTGTTTCGGCTGCTTGAATTTGTCGTGATAGCCTTCGCCGCATTTGGCACAGGTGAAGCGGCCGGAAATGCGGTCGACGAGAATCGCCTCGTCCACCTTCAGCTCGACCACCGCGTCCAGCTCGATACCGCGCTCGGCCAGCATCTTGTCCAGCGCCTCGGCTTGCGGAACCGTGCGGGGAAAACCATCCAGGATGAAGCCCTTGGCACAATCGGGCTTGCTGATTCGCTCACCGATCATACGGACGAGAATATCGTCGGAAACCAGCTTACCGGCATCCATGATGCTCTTGGCCTCAAGCCCGATCGGCGTGCCGGCCTTGACCTCCGCCCGGAGCATGTCGCCGGTGGAGATCTGCGCCACGCCGTAGCGTGTCTCCAGCAACTTGGACTGTGTGCCCTTCCCGGCACCCGGAGGCCCCAGCAAAATCAACTCCACGCTCTCTCTCCTTACTTACGGGCCTTGCCGCGCCCCTTGCGGAGCAGCCCTTGATATTGGTGCGCCAGCAGATGCGACTGGATCTGCGTCATCGTATCCATCGTAACAGAGACGATGATCAGAAGGGAGGTGCCACCGAAATAAAATGGCAAGGCATAATGGCTCATCGCGAAATCCGGCAGCAGGCAGACCACGACCAGATAGGCGGCGCCGATGGCGGTGAGCCGGGAGAGCACGTTGTCGAAATATTTCGCCGTATTGGAGCCGGGGCGGATACCGGGAATGAAGGCCCCGTTTTTCTTCAGATTCTCCGCCGTTTCCTCCGGGTTGAAGGCGATGGCCGCCCAAACAAAGGAAAAAGCGATGATCAGACCTGCGAAAAGCAGAAGATAGAGTGGCTGCCCACGGGAGAGCAGATGCGCGATGGTCTCGATCCAGCCTGGCGCGCCGGCGGAAAACCCGACCAGCGTGGCGGGGATCACGAGCAGTGAGGAGGCGAAGATGGGCGGCATCACGCCTGAGGCATTCACCTTCAGCGGCATGTAATTGGCCTCGCCGCCAAACACTTTCTGACCCATCTGGCGCTTGGGATGCTGTACCAAAATGCGACGCTGTGCGCGTTCCATGAACACAACAAAGCCAATGATCAGCAAGGCCGCGACGAAAATCAGGATGATGAAGAAGGTCGACAACGCGCCGGTCGAGCCAAGTTCCAGGATATTGGCGACGGCGACGGGCATATTGGCGACGATGCCGGCGAAAATAATCAGGCTGGAGCCGTTGCCGATGCCGCGCGAGGTGATCTGCTCGCCCAGCCACATCACGAAGACCGTGCCGCCGACCAGCGTGACCACCGCCGTGAAGATGAAGAAGGGTCCGGGATCGATGACAGCGGCCCCCATGCTGCTATGCACACGCTCCAGGCTGACCGCGATGCCGTAAGCCTGCGCCGTGGCGATCAGCACCGTGAGGTAGCGCGTATATTGCGTCATGCGCTGGCGGCCCGAGTCGCCCTCCTTCTTCATGGCCTCCAACGCCGGGATGGTGGAGCTCAGCAACTGGATGATGATCGAGGCGCTGATGTAAGGCAGGATGTTGAGCGCGAAGATGGTCATGCGCCCCAGCGCGCCGCCGGTGAACATGTTGAACATGCCCAAAAGCCCTTGACCGTTCTGGGTCATCAATTGCGCCATCACCGCCCCGTCGACGCCCGGCACCGGAATATAGGTGCCCAGACGGAAAATGATCAGCGCGCCCAGGGTAAACCAGATTCGCTTTTTGAGATCCGTGGCCTTGCCGAACGCACTCAGGTTCATGCTTGCGGCCATCTGTTCTGCGGCGGATGCCATATCCTGTCCTTTACTCAACGAAAAACGGCGCTTGCCGGTGCTTTACACAACAGGCAAGCGCCGTCTTATCAGCGCCAATTTGCCGGTTTTACCGGCAGAGGCAACCCCATCTCAGGCAGCGGGCTCTTCCGCCTTGCCGCCCAGGGTCGTCACCTTGCCGCCAGCCTGCTCAACCGCCGCGACAGCCGCGGCGGATGCGCCGGAGACCTCAAGGGTCACGGCCTTGGAGAGCGAGCCGCGCGCCAGCAGGCGCACGCCATCGGCCTTGTTCAACCGGACCACGCCGGCCTCGGCCAGCTTGGCTTCGGTGATGGGCTCCGCCGCGTTCAGCTTGCCGGCCTCGATCGCCGCGTTCAGCGCGTCCAGATTGAGAGGCGCGAAGACCTTGCGGTTGATGTTGGTGAAGCCGCGCTTGGGCAGACGGCGATAGATCGGGAGCTGACCGCCTTCGAACCCGTTGAGGGAGACACCCTCACGCGCCTTCTGGCCCTTCACACCCTTGCCGGAGGTCTTGCCCTTGCCGGAACCGATACCACGGCCCAGACGCTTGGACTTGAGACGGGCGCCGGGATTGTCCCGGATTTCGTTCAGTTTCATCGTTGCAATTCCTTACCGGCTCAGCCCAGCTCTTCGATCTTGAGCAGGTGCTTCACCTTGTTCACCATGCCCAGCACTTCCGGGGTGGCGTCACGCTCAACGACCTTGCCGATCTTATTGAGACCAAGACCGACCAGAGTGGCCTGCTGGCCGGGCTTGCGCCCAAAGCCGGAGCCCAGCTGAGTGATGCGGATCTTCTTCTCAGACATCGGCGCTCTCCACATGCTTCTCCGGCGCGCCGAACAGCTCGGCCACCTTCTTGCCGCGGCGGTTGGCCACCTGGCGGGGGCTCGTGGCACCCTGCAAGGCCGCGAAAGTCGCCTTCACCATGTTATGCGGATTGCGCGAGCCCAGAGACTTGGCCACCACGTCGGCGATGCCCAGCGTCTCAAACACGGCGCGCAGAGGGCCGCCCGCGATGATGCCGGTACCGGCCGGAGCGGTCCGCAGCACAACCTCACCCGCGCCGAAGATACCATGCGCGTCGTGATGCAGGGTGCGGCCTTCCTTCATCGGCACGCGGATCATGGATTTCTTGGCGCGCTCGGTCGCCTTGCGGATCGCCTCGGGAACCTCACGCGCCTTGCCGGCGCCATAGCCGACACGGCCTTTCTGGTCACCGACCACCACCAGGGCGGCGAAAGCGAAACGACGGCCGCCCTTCACCACCTTGGCGACACGGTTGATGGTCACCAGCTTGTCAATGAACTCATCACCAGCCTCGCGTTCACGGTCATTCCGATCCCGGTCCCGGCGCTGGCCACCTTCACGTGCTTCACGTGCCATGTGCAAACCCTCTTAGAAGTCGAGGCCGCCCTCGCGGGCCGCCTCTGCCAGGGCTTTGACCCGGCCATGATAGAGATAGGAGCCGCGATCGAACACGACCTGGGTGACACCCGCTTCCTTGGAACGCTCGGCGATCAGCTTGCCGACGGCGGCGGCGGCATCCTTGTCCGCGCCGGTCTTCAGGCCGGTCTTGAGCGTCTTGTCCAGGCTCGAAGCGGCGGCCAGGGTCCGGCCCTGCGCATCGTCGATGATCTGGGCATAGATATGCTTGCCGGAGCGGAAGACCGACAGGCGCGGGCGCCCACCGGACTTCTGCCGGAGCTGATAGCGAAGGCGCGCCCGGCGGCGGGCCTGCAGATCCAGATTGCTCGACATTATTTCTTCTTACCCTCTTTGCGGCGGATGGCCTCGCCCTCGAACTTGACGCCCTTGCCCTTATACGGCTCGGGCGGACGGTAGGCGCGCAGCTCGGCGCAAACCTGGCCAACCTGGCGCTTATCCACACCCTCGACCTTGATCGAGGTCGGCTTCTCGCAGGTTACCTTGATCCCTTCGGGGATCGGATAGGTGACATCGTGCGAGAAGCCCAGATTGACCACAAGGGTCTTGCCCTGCACGGCCGCGCGGTAACCGGTGCCGGTAATTTCCAGGGTCTTGGAATAACCCTGGGAAACCCCCTTCACCATGTTCGCGATATTGGCGCGGGTGGTGCCCCACATCATGCGGGCCTGGCTCTCCTTGCCTTTCGGAGAGACGGAAACATGATTGCCCTCGACCTTGACATCGACCAGATCGGTCAAGGACAGTTTCTGCTCACCCAGCTTGCCCTTGGCGGTGACGACATTGCCGGCAATGGCAACGGTGACGCCGGCCGGGATCTCAACGGGATATTTACCAACACGAGACATCTTGGCGCTCCCCTTAGAACACGCGGCAGAGCACTTCGCCGCCAACATTGGCAGCGCGGGCTTCCACATCGCTCATCACGCCACGCGGCGTGGACAGGATAGAGACACCGAGGCCGTTATAGACACGCGGCAGCTCCTTGATCTTGGAATAAACGCGCCGCCCCGGGCGGGACACGCGGGAGATTTCCTTAATCACTGGCTGACCATCGTTATATTTCAGCTCGATGCGCAACTGGGCCACACCGGGGCGCACATCCTCACGGCTGAAACCGCGAATGAACCCCTCGCGCTTGAGAACCTCAAGCACATTGGCGCGCAGGTTAGAGGCCGGGGCCACGCAGGAGGTCATCCGCGAATGCTGGGCGTTACGGATGCGGGTGAGCATATCACCCAAAGGATCGGACATAGACATATTGAGGTGCCCTTTCCTTACCAGCTGGCCTTGACGACACCGGGGATCTGCCCGGTGCTCGCCAGATCGCGGAACGCGACACGGCAAAGCTTGAACTTACGGTAATTACCACGGGCGCGGCCGGTGAGCTCGCAGCGCAGGCGAACCCGCACCTTGGCACCATTGCGCGGAAGCTGCGCGAGCTTGAGGCTCGCCTCGAAACGGTCTTCAACGGGAAGCGAGCGATCCATGATCGCTGCCTTCAGCGCGGCGCGCTTGCCCGCATCACGGGCCGCCATGCGCTCGCGCTTGGCATTCCTGTTGACCTGCGATGTCTTAGCCATTCTCTAAAACCCCTCCGGAACCTGCTGGAACACCCAGCCGTTTTCCAAAACTTTTTGCCAGCCCCGCCGTTACTTCTGGAACGGCAGGTTGAAACCCTTGAGCAGCGCCTTCGCTTCCGCGTCGGTCTTCGCGCTGGTCACGAAACAGATATCCATGCCACGGATGTCGTCCACCTTGTCATAGACGATTTCCGGGAAAATAATCTGTTCCTTGATGCCCATCGTGAAGTTGCCACGCCCATCGAAGCCCTTATTCGCGGGAATCCCGCGAAAATCGCGCACACGCGGCAGGGCGATGGTGACCAGACGGTCAAGAAACTCGTACATGCGGTCGCGGCGCAGCGTGACCTTGGCGCCGATCGGCAGGCCCGCGCGGATCTTGAAGCCGGCGATCGCCTTCTTCGCCACCGTCTTCACCGGCCGCTGGCCTGCAATCAGGGTCAGCTCGGCCACGGCCGAATCCAGCTTCTTCTGGTCGCCGGCGGCCTCGCCGACACCCATGTTGATCACGATCTTCTCAAGCGTCGGGATCTGCATCTCGTTCGCGTAGCTGAACTCTTTCTTGAGTTCAGCCCGCACGACCTCGCGGTAATGTTTCTGCAGGCGCGTCAGGATCTTTTCTTCGCTCATTGCGGCCTCCTTCAGCCGTCAATCGCGTTGCCGCCCTTGCGGGCGACACGCACTTTGCGGCCATCGTCCAGCACCCGGAAACCGACCTTGGTCGGCTTGTCGGTGGCGGGATCGATCAACGCCAGATTCGACACATGCACGGCGGCCTCGCGGGCGACAATGCCCCCCTGCTCGCCCATGCGGTTCGGCTTGGTGTGGTGCTTGGCAACGGCCACACCCTGCACCACCGCCCGGTCCTCGGACGGCAGCACACGCAGCACTTCACCACGGGCGCCCTTGGAGGCACCGGCGATCACCAGCACCTTGTCACCCTTTTTGATACGCGCGGCCATATTACAGCACCTCCGGCGCCAGGCTGATGATCTTCATGAACTTCTTGGCGCGCAGCTCACGAACCACCGGCCCAAAGATACGGGTGCCGATCGGCTCCTGCTGCTTGTTGAGCAGCACGGCCGCATTGCGGTCGAAGCGGATCACGCTGCCATCCGCGCGGCGCACGGGAAAGGCGGTGCGAACGACGACAGCCTGGTGCACATCGCCCTTCTTCACCTTGCCGCGAGGAATGGCGTCCTTCACGGACACCACGATCACATCGCCCACCGACGCGGTCTTGCGCTTGGAGCCGCCGAGCACCTTGATGCACTGCACGCGCTTGGCGCCGGAATTGTCGGCGACATCGAGATTGGATTCAACGATAATCATCTCTCAAACCCTCTCAGCCAGCCGGCATTTCGGCGGCCAACGCAGCGCCATTGCGCTCCGTCACCACCCAGGTCTTGCGGCGGCTGATCGGCGCGCATTCCTCGATGCGCACCACGTCACCTTCCACGCAGACATTGTTCTCGTCATGCGCCGCATATTTCTTGGAACGGCGAATGAACTTCTTGTACAGCGGATGCATGACGCGGCGCTCGACAAGCACGGTGATCGTCTTGTCCATCTTGTCGCTCACGACCCGCCCGGTCAGAACACGTTTCGGCATGGTACCCTCTTAACCCTTCTCGGCGGTGCGGGCGCGTTCCGCGAGAACCGTCTTCACGCGCGCAATGTCGCGGCGCACGACGCGCACGCGGCTGGTATTCTCCTGCTGGCCGGTGGCGCGCTGGAACCGCAGATTGAACTGCTCCTTGCGCAGATCCACCAGCAGCGCCTTCAACTCGTCCGGGGACTTGGCCCGAATGTCAGATGCAGTGGTCATAATTCTCACGCCTCGCCGATACGGGTGACGAACTTGGTGCGGATCGGCAGTTTGGCGGCCCCCAGGGACAGCGCCTCGCGGGCCAGCGTCTCGGGCACGCCGTCGATCTCGAACACGATGCGGCCGGGCTGCACGCGCGCGACCCAGTATTCCGGGCTGCCCTTGCCGGAGCCCATACGCACTTCGGCCGGCTTGGTGGAGACCGGCAGATCCGGGAAGATGCGGATCCACACGCGGCCGGCACGCTTCATGGAGCGGGTGATGGCGCGACGGGCGGCTTCGATCTGCCGGGCGGTGATGCGCTCGGGCTCCAGCGCCTTCAGGCCAAACGCGCCGAAATTCAGCTGCGTGTTGCCCTTGGCGTTGCCGTGGATACGGCCTTTGTGCGCCTTGCGGAACTTGGTACGCTTAGGAGACATCATGGCATTAATTCCTTAGCGCTGCGGAGCCTGTTCGGCCGCGCGCTTATCCTGCGCGAACGGATCCTGAACCAGGATCTCGCCCTTGAAGATCCAGACCTTCACGCCGCAGGTGCCGTAGGTGGTCATGGCGGTGGCGGTGCCGTAATCGAGATCGGCGCGCAGCGTATGCAGCGGCACGCGGCCCTCACGGTACCATTCCACACGGGCGATTTCCGCCCCGCCCAGACGGCCGGAGCAGGTGATCTTGATGCCTTGGGCACCCAGGCGCATGGCGGACTGCACGGCGCGCTTCATGGCGCGGCGGAAGGCCACGCGGCGTTCCAGCTGCTGGGCGATGTTCTCGGCCACCAGCGTCGCGTCGATCTCCGGCTTGCGGATTTCCATGATGTTCAGCGCGACATCGGCCTTGGCCATGCCGGACAGCTCCTTGCGGAGCGTGTCGATGTCCTGGCCCTTCTTACCGATGACCACACCCGGACGGGCGGCATAGATGGTCACGCGCGGCTTCTTGGCCGGACGCTCGATGACAACCTTGGACACGCCCGCCTGGCTCAGCTTGCCACGCAGATGGGTGCGCAGCTTGATGTCGTCATGCAGCAGCTTGGCGTAGTCCTTGTCGGCATACCAGCGGCTGTCCCAGGTGCGGGTGATGCCAAGACGCAGGCCAATCGGATTAATCTTGTGACCCATGTTACGCGGCCTCCCCGGCTTTCTCGGACTTCTTGCCAAAGCCCGGACGCGCGTCGCGGCTCGGCTTGGCCGCCGCTTCACGCTCCTCAACAACGATCTTCAGATGGCTGAACCATTTCTCGACCATCGCCGAGCGGCCACGGCCACGGGCATGGAAGCGGCGCATCACGATTCCACGGCCAACCTCGGCGGTGGAGACGAACAGCTTGTCCACATCCAGCTGATGGTTATTCTCGGCATTGGCGATGGCGCTCTCAAGCAGCTTCTTCACCGCCTTGGCGATGCGACGCTTGGAGAAGGTGAGATCGGCCAGGGCGCGCTGAGCCGGCAGGTTGCGGATGGAGGCCGCAACCAGATTCAGCTTGCGGGGGCTGACGCGAATATTACGGGCGATCGCCTCGGCCTGATGGTCGGCCAGCGCGCGCGCGGTTTTCGGCTTGCTCATGATTAGCCCCGCTTCGCTTTCTTGTCCGCCGCGTGACCGGGAAAGGTACGGGTCGGGGAGAATTCACCGAATTTGTGGCCGACCATGTTTTCGGAGACCTGCACGGGCAAGAATTTCCGCCCGTTATAGACACCGAAGGTCAGGCCGACGAACTGCGGCAGAATGGTGGAACGGCGCGACCAGATCTTGATGATCTCGTTGCGGCCGGAAGCGCGGGACGCCTCGGCCTTGCCAAGGAGGTATCCGTCAACGAACGGACCTTTCCAAACAGAACGTGACATCTTTTAGCCCTTCCCGCCCTTCGCACGGCGGATGATGAGATTGTCGGTGCGCTTGTTGGAGCGCGTCTTGTAGCCCTTGGTCGGTTTGCCCCACGGGGTGACCGGATGACGGCCGCCGGAGGTACGGCCTTCACCACCGCCATGCGGGTGATCGACCGGGTTCATGACCACGCCGCGGTTATGCGGACGCCGGCCCAACCAGCGGGAGCGGCCAGCCTTGCCCATCTGCTGGTTCTGATGATCGGCGTTGGAGACGGCGCCAACGGTCGCCATGCACTCGCCACGAACAACGCGAAGCTCACCCGAGCCGAGCTTGATCTGGGCATAGCCCTGATCCTTGCCGACCAGTTGCGCGAAGGTGCCGGCGGAGCGCACCAGCTTGCCGCCGGCGCCAACCTTCACTTCGATATTATGGATGATCGTGCCAACCGGCATGGCCGACAGCGGCATCGCATTGCCCGGCTTGATGTCGGCGCGCGCGCCCGACACCACCAAGTCGCCGACCTTCAGGCGCTGCGGCGCCAGAATATAGGCCAGCTCGCCATCCTCGTACTTGATCAGCGCGATGAAGGCCGTGCGGTTCGGGTCGTATTCCAAGCGCTCGACCGTCGCGGGGACGTCGAATTTGCGGCGCTTGAAATCAACGACGCGGTAAGACTGCTTGTGTCCGCCGCCACGAAAGCGCGTGGTGATGCGACCATGATTATTGCGCCCGCCGCTGGAATGCTGACCTTCGGTCAGCCCCTTCACGGGCTTGCCCTTCCACAGCTCGCTGCGGTCGATCAGCACCGTGCCGCGAAGGCTCGCCGTGACCGGATTAAAGTGCTTCAATGCCATTTTTCAAAACCTCAGGCGAGACCGGTGGTGAAATCGATGCTCTCACCCTCGGCGAGAGTCACGAACGCCTTCTTCACGTCGGAGCGCTGGCCAGGGCGGCCACGGAAGCGCTTGGCCTTGCCCTTGGTGATCAGCGTGTTGACGTCGGTCACCTTCACCTTGAACAAGGCTTCAACCGCCGCCTTGATCTCAGGCTTGGTCGCATCGGCCGCCACCTTGAAGACGAACTGGTTCTTCTCGGAGAGCAGCGTCGCCTTTTCGGTGATGTGCGGCGCGCGCACGACTTCGTACATGCGTTCGTCGGAAATTTTCACGGTGCCGGTCATGCCAGGCGCTCCTTCAGACCTTCGACGGCGGCCTTGGTGACCACCAGAACGTCGTGCTGCATGATGTCATAGACATTCGCGCCCACGACCGGCAGCACATCCAGCCCCTTCACGTTGCGGGAAGCGCGGCCGAACTTCTCCTCGACCGCCGCGTCCACGATCAACGCGGAAGCCCAACCGAAATTCTTCACCTTGGCGGCGACATCCTTGGTTTTGTCCAGGGCGGCGACATCATCCAGCACCACCAGCTTGCCTTCAGCGGCCTTGGCGGAAAGAGCGGAGATGAGGCCCAGGCGGCGAACCTTCTTGTTCAGCGAGTAGCCATGCTCGCGCACGACCGGGCCATGCACGGCGCCACCGGTGCGGAACTGCGGCGCGCGCAGCGAACCCTGACGGGCATTACCCGTGCCCTTCTGCTTGTAGGGCTTCTTGGTGGTGCCGGACACTTCGCCCATGCCCTTCACCTTGTGGGTGCCGGCACGGCGCTTGGCGAGCTGCCAGTGAATGACGCGGGCAATGATGTCCACGCGCGGTTCGGCGGCGAAGAGTTCGTCCGGCAGCTCGGCGCTGCCGACGGACTTCGCATCAAAATCAACAATATCCAGCTTCATCGGGTTCAGCCCTTCAGACCGGCGGGATAGGCAGCCTCAGCCGGGCGCGCCTTCTTCACCGCATCGCGCACAAGCACGTAGCCGCCCTTGGAACCAGGCACCGCGCCATGCAGCATCACGAGGTTACGCTCCACGTCCACACTCTCGACCTTGAGGTTGAGGGTCGTGACACGCTCCTGGCCGAGGTGACCGGCCATCTTCTTGTTCTTGAAGGTCTTGCCGGGATCCTGGCGGTTACCGGTGGAGCCGTGGGAACGGTGGCTGATCGAAACGCCGTGAGACGCCTCAAGACCGCGGAAGTTCCAGCGCTTCATCGGGCCGGCAAAGCCCTTACCCTTGGTGACGCCGGCAACGTCGACGAACTGGCCAACGGTGAAATGCGCCGCGGAGAGCACGGCGCCGGGCTCCAGCGCGGCATCATCGGCCACGCGGAATTCCACCAGCTTCTGGGCCGGCTCGACCTTGGCCTTGGCGAAATGGCCCTTCTGCGCCTTGGTCACATTCTTGGCCTTGGCCTTGCCAATGCCGAGCTGAACCGCGCTGTAGCCGTCATTCTCAACGTTACGCGCCGCCACAACCCGCACCTCGTCGAGATGCAGAACCGTGACCGGCACATGCGTGCCGTCTTCCTTGAACAGCCGGGTCATCCCCAGCTTCTTTGCGATCACACCGGTACGCATAATACCACCTAAGCTCAGATCTTAATTTCGACTTCGACGCCGGCGGCCAGGTCGAGCTTCATCAGCGCGTCCACGGTCTGCGGGGTCGGGTCAACGATATCCAGCAAGCGGCGATGGGTCCGAATCTCGAACTGCTCGCGGCTCTTCTTGTCGATGTGGGGGGAACGGTTCACGGTGAACCGCTCGATATGGGTCGGCAAAGGAATCGGCCCCCGCACCTGCGCGCCCGTGCGCTTCGCCGTGTTCACGATGTCCTTGGTGCTGTTGTCCAGCACGCGATGGTCATACGCCTTCAGGCGGATACGGATGTTTTGGTTGTCCATCTTAACTCGAACTCTTCAGATACAGGGGCCGATAGATTACTTGGTGATCTGGGCGACGACGCCCGAACCGACGGTGCGGCCACCCTCGCGGATGGCGAAACGCAGACCCTCGTCCATGGCGATCGGGGCGATCAGCTCAACGGCGATCGTCACGTTGTCGCCCGGCATCACCATCTCCGTGCCTTCCGGCAGGGTCACCACGCCGGTCACGTCCGTCGTGCGGAAGTAGAACTGCGGGCGATAGTTGGTGAAGAACGGGGTGTGACGGCCACCCTCTTCCTTGGTCAGGATATAAGCCTGGCCGGAGAACTTGGTATGCGGGGTGATGGAGCCCGGCGCCGCCAGAACCTGACCGCGCTCGATATCCTCACGCTTGGTGCCACGCAGCAGCGCGCCGATGTTATCGCCAGCCTCGCCCTGATCGAGCAGCTTGCGGAACATCTCAACACCGGTGACGGTGGTCTTGGTGGTCGGACGCAGACCGACGATCTCGACTTCCTCACCCACCTTGATCACGCCACGCTCCACACGGCCGGTGGCGACGGTGCCGCGACCGGAGATGGAGAACACGTCTTCGACAGGCATCAGGAAGGGCTTGTCGACAGCGCGCTCAGGCTGCGGAATGTAGGCGTCGACCGCCTCCATCAGCTTCAGCACGGCTTCCTTGCCAATCTCCGGCTGCTTGTCTTCCAGAGCGCAGACAGCGGACCCCTTGATGATGGGGATATCGTCGCCGGGGAAGCCATAGTTGGAGAGCAGCTCGCGCACTTCCATCTCGACCAGCTCGACCAGATCGGGGTCGGCCAGATCCATCTTGTTCAGGAACACGACCAGAGCCGGCACACCGACCTGACGGGCCAGCAGGATATGCTCGCGGGTCTGGGGCATCGGACCATCGGCGGCGGACACGACCAGGATCGCGCCATCCATCTGGGCGGCACCGGTGATCATGTTCTTCACATAGTCGGCGTGGCCAGGGCAGTCCACGTGGGCATAGTGACGGTTGGCGGTCTCATACTCCACATGGGCGGTGGAGATGGTGATGCCGCGCGCACGCTCTTCCGGCGCCTTGTCGATCTGGTCGTAGGCGGTGAAGGTCGCGCCGCCAGCCTCGGCCAACACCTTGGTGATGGCGGCGGTCAGCGAGGTCTTGCCATGGTCAACGTGGCCGATGGTGCCAATGTTCACATGCGGCTTGTTGCGCTCAAATTTAGCTTTGGCCATTTAACTGCTCCGTGTGCAGGCTAAAAACTTGGAATGGTCAGAAGATTACCAGCGATAATGGCTGAAAGCCTTGTTGGCTTCGGCCATGCGATGAGTGTCTTCACGCTTCTTGACCGCAGAGCCGCGATTATTCACCGCATCCTGCAGCTCGTTCGACAACCGCTCTTCCATCGTATGCTCACCGCGCTTGCGGGCGGAATCGATGATCCAGCGGATCGCCAGCGCCTGACGGCGCTCGGCGCGAACCTCGACGGGAACCTGGTAGGTCGCACCGCCAACGCGGCGGGAACGCACCTCGATCGCCGGCTTCACATTGTCCAGCGCCTCATGGAACAGGCGCACGGGATCGGCATTGGGGCCGCCGCGCTTCTTCAGCACGTCGAGCGCACCATAGACGATCCCCTCGGCGACGGATTTCTTGCCGTCATACATCAGCACGTTCATGAAACGGCTGATCACGATATCACCGAACTTCGCGTCCGGCAGAACTTCGCGCTTGATGGCGCGGCGGCGGCGGCTCATCTCAACCTCTCCTTACTTCGGACGCTTCGCGCCATAGAGCGAGCGGCGCTTACGGCGCTTCGGCAGGCCCTGCGTATCCAGAACGCCACGCAGAATGTGATAGCGCACGCCCGGAAGGTCTTTCACGCGGCCACCGCGGATCAGCACCACAGAGTGCTCCTGCAGGTTATGGCCCTCACCAGGGATGTAGCTCACCACTTCGAAACCGTTGGTCAGACGCACCTTGGCGACCTTACGAAGCGCGGAGTTCGGCTTCTTCGGGGTCGTCGTATAGACGCGGGTGCAAACGCCACGCTTCTGGGGGCAGCCCTCCAGGGCCGGCACCTTGTTGCGCTTGGACGCCGGCTCGCGGCCCTTGGCGATCAACTGGTTAATGGTCGGCATATCTCATCCTGCTACGTGTTCAA
>NZ_JBFWIX010000019.1:0-60954 GCF_050253495.1 Acidocella sp. | reverse complement strand
TGCTAAAAGGTCACGGCCCAGGATGAAGGCGATCTCCGCCTCCACCTTCGGCTGCAACACGTCGGAGAGCGCGATTTCCTCGGCGTCGCCGCGCGCCATGTCGGCGAACAGCATGCCGTAATCGGGTCCATATTATCCCCATTTGTTATTAGCCAAAGCAGAGCGTGCATTTGCCGCGAACAAGCATGAGCAACAACCATGCCATTTGATAAAAGAAGATTTTTCATTCAGTATGCTGACTGGGAAAATTCAACATGAACATTTATTGGCCAACCCGCACATTACAGGAGCAAATTTTGATGAAATGGATTGATGCTGGAAAAGCCGATGAAATCTTGGACAACACAATGATCGAAGTCGATACCGGCGCAACCGCTATTTTACTGGTCAAGTCAAATAGAGAGTTTTTTGCCGTTTCAGCCGTCTGCCCACATCACCAGGCCTGGTTCATACAAGGTAGGGTTGATGGCACCAGCCTCCACTGCCCACGCCACATGGGTGCTTTTGACATGAAAAGCGGCAGGCTGCTCAGCGGTCCATCATGCGGCGATTTACCGTGCTATCCCGTACGGATCGAGAATGGAAAGGTCCTGATAAAATCAGAATGATCAGATCCTTGATCCGCAAATCATCCGTGTTCAGAGATCAAGGGTCAAACTGTTCGTTTTCGCCCGCGAACAGCAAACCATGACGGTTCGCAAACGATCATGCTCCGCCGGCAAACGCACGGCATCCAGATGCAAAGCCTCCCCCGCCAGCAAGGAAACCTCACAAGCACCGCAGACTCCTTCCTCGCACGAATAAGGCGCGTCGATACCCGCGGACAAAAGCGCCTGGAGGATCGTCTGGTTTGTCGCGACCTCCACCGTACAATCAGATTTAGCAAGATATACGCTAAAGCCTTGCATACATGCATCATCCGGCGAGGCCGCAGGAAGAAAATTTTCAGTTTTCAAGACGCAGCCCCTAGGCATGGCGGCTTGGCAGGCTTCCAGCATACGCCGCGGCCCACAACAATAAACGACCGTACCCGGCGCGGTATCATGAAGAATGTCCGCGACATCCCGCCTGCCGGAAGAGGAGTGGTGCAGATAAACATTCTGCTCGGCTTGCAGTGATTCAGAAAAAAGCATGTCGGAAGGAGAGCGGCTCCAATAATGCAGCCTGACCGCCTTGCCATGCTCGCGCAAATGGCGAAACATGGCATAGATTGGGGTGATGCCGATTCCGCCAGCCAGAAGCAGGCTCTCGCCTGCGTCTTCCTCCAACCCAAAATGGTTGCGGGGCACGCTGACGTCGATCTCCGCGCCCGTCAGCAAATGATCGTGAAACCAGGCCGATCCGCCTCGTCCCGCTTGCTCACGCTTGATCGCCACAACATAGAGAGTGGGTGTGCAGAAGGGCGTGAGCAATGAATATTGACGGGATGAACCATCCGGCAAAAACAGGTCGATATGGGCGCCAGGCTCGACGGGTGGAAGCAGAGCATCAGAAGCCATGGAAAACTGACGCACATCCGAGGAAAGATCCCGGACATCCGCCACCCGCAATGTCAACGCGCCCATCCCTGTTCAGACCCCTCCATGAATCCCGTAGGTCACACCAAGAGATTTCAGCCAATTCCGATATTTCAACCCGATCAGGTCGCTGCGGTGATGCAGCTCATACCGCAATTCCACCGGAATACGCTCCGGGCGTTGCGTATCGACAATGCCGCTATCCTGCTCATAGACAATGTCCTGGCGCCGCCTGACCTCTTCATCTGTCGGTTGCTTGGCGAAATTGGTGCCACAGCAGATGCGTACAATGCTCGTCGTCGCATCCACCTGCTGCGCGGTGAAATAAGTGCAAAACCGATCCGCCGGGTCGCCTTGATCCTGATGCGCGGGATCGACAATTTCGAGGCGTTTGCGCAAATACGCAACCAAGGGGCGCATGATTTTGTAGGAATAGAAGGAAATCACATGGATATTGCGCGGATCGCCATAAGGCTGGTTGACCCGCACCTCGCTGGAGTAAAGCCCATCCTCCCCCTCATGAACCTCATAAGGAGGGATTTCGTCGGGCTCGTCGGAAATACCGTTGACCCCAGGATGGACAAATGAAAAATGCGTGGGATCGACAAAATTATCCAACGCGCGATAGCCGGAGCGAAACTGATATGGACCGCAATGGGTGAGCTTATAGGCGGGGTCATCCCATTCGGCGAAAACCGGAATATCCTTCGCCGGCGTGCCGATACAAGCCCAGATGAAACCATATTTATCCTGCGCGTGATGAATGATCGTATGCGCTTTCTTCATGGGCTTTTCCGAAGGCGCCGACGGCATCAGAGCGCAAGCGCCCGTGCCGTCATAGCGCCAGCCATGATAAGGACAAACCAGCTTGTTGTCCTGCACCCACCCCTTGGAAAGCTGCGCGCCGCGATGCACGCAAAGATCCTCCCACACATGCACTTCGCCCTGCTCATCGCGCCAGGCCACAAGGTCGCGCTCAAGCAAGGTGATAGGCATTAGCTGGCCAGCTTCCAACTCACGAGAATAGCCAACGACATGCCAATCATTCAACAAAGCCTGATCCTGGCAGCCATTCTCGGGAAGAAGCGCGGAAGGAGGGGTTTGGTAATTCATTTCAACCTCTTTTGGGTTCAGCTTCCGGGTCGGCGGCACTCGCCAACGCCAGACGGTGCAAAGTGATTTTCCTGATTTCGACACGCGACGCCTCGATATGGCAGCGCATCAGACGTTCCGCCTCACCGGCCTGACCGGCGGCCACCGCATCGAGAATCGCGGCATGCTCGTCATACGTAACAGCCACACGCGCCGGGCTGACAAAATCCAGACGACGTATAATCCTGATCCGCTCCGTGATTTCATCGAAACTGCGCAACATGGCCTGATTCCCCGCCAACGCCACGAGATCGCGATGAAACGCCTCATCCAGCGAACCAACCTTGGTGCCATCCGTCTCGCGGCGGCGCTTGGGCACCATCCAGACATCCCGCAGAGCCTCCAGCCCTTCGGCCATGTCCGCCTTGCTGATGCAACGCAACGCAATGGCCTCGATTTCCATCCGGAAGCTATATATGTCCTCGTAATAGGCCAGATTCAGCGGCGCCACCTGCCAGCAGGCATGCCCCCCAATATGCTGCATGAACCCTTCATGAGCCAGCAAATGCAAAGCTAGGCGCAAAGGCGTGCGCGACACACCGAACATTTCCGCCAGCCCCTGCTCGGCGTAACGCTGCCCAGGAAGCATGGCGAAATCGAATATGGCCGCCTTCAACCGGCCATAGACAAGCTGGGCCAGCGTCTCCTTCTCCTCGGGCTGCCCCAGCCCTGGCTTGGAGCCCTGCGCGCCAGGCGAAATATTGGAAACCAGTTTTAAGCTCAATTTGGGATCCCGAATTTTATTCTAATTGGCCTTCTAAGCGGCGACCAAAAACCTGTCAAACAAATTGCCGACGTAAAGACGATTTCATCCCTCCCCCTCGCCCCACCAGCGCCGCTCCGGCCGCCGCGCGGGAAGACGCCGGAAACACGCAACCCCCGACGCACGAAGAGGATTGGTTAAAAAAGCACCATGCCAACACAAAACCAACCACAACCAGCCTAAAAAGCTATCTTTTGTTTACCATTATAGAAGACAACCCATTGATTTATTTCAAATATGCCCGCAAATCGCTGAAATATCACACCTCACGGTTCCCATCATTCCCGATTTATGCATGGATCCGGCAACGCCGCCCCCCGCCACGCCTGTAAAATTATATGTCTTTTCATTGCCTTACGGCCCATGATGGCGCCGCGCGGAAAAGCGCGCAGGGGCAAGGACACGCTCCACATTAAGAAAAATATATTCTTGGCACGAAAACTGCTTCCCCGCCTCCGGGTGGCCGCCTGAGAGGTGCCGCCACAATCTCTTACTGGAGGGCTTCAATGGCGGATGCGACACAATCGGTCATAATCACAGCGGCGCAGGCAAAGAGTCTGTCTGCGCTGCCATTTCTGCAAACCTTCGTGCCGGAAGCGTTCTTCTTCACCGCCGGGGTGTTGATGCTGCTGATCCATGCCGGGTTCCTGGCTTATGAGGGCGGGGTCTCCCGCTCCAAGAACCTGTTGGCGACGATGACCAAAAATCTGATGACCCTGGCCACGGTGGGTCTGACTTTCTATTTCTTCGGCTGGTGGATCTATAACGGGTTTCCCTTCTGGCCGGGCACGGGCCCGCTGCTGGGCCCGTGGACCGATGTCTCAAAGCTCTCCAGCGCGGTGTCAGCCGGTTTCTCCGCGGTGACGGCCTCTTATCCCTGGTCGGATTCGTTGAGCCCGACCAAGGGCGACGAGTTCACCGGCGTGTTCTGGATGGTGTTCGCTCTGTTCGCCATGACCACAGCCTCCATCCTCTCGGGCGCCTGCATCGAGCGTATCAAGTTTGGCGCTTATTATCTGCTCTCCATCCTGCTGGGCAGCGTCATGTGGGTCATTGCCGCCGCCTGGGGGTGGAATTACTTCGGCTGGATGACGACGCTCTGGGGCTTCCATGATTTCGGCTGCGCCGTGGTCGTGCATTGCGTCTCCGGCTGGTTCACCCTGGGTGTGCTATTGAACCTTGGCCCGCGCATCGGCAAATATAATGCGAATGGCACGACCAATGTCATCAAGCCGCATAATATCGCGCTGACCATGGTCGGGCTGATGCTGATTTTCGTCGGCTTTTATTTCTTCCTGGCCTGCTGCGAGGTCTATCTGCCCGGCTATACGACCATCGTGAACATCTATGGCTCGCCGACGACCTTGGCGATGCTGGCCGTGAACACCACGCTGGCGCTGGCGGCGGGGCTGATGGGCGCCTATGTGTCGTCCAAGGGCGATCCGTTCTTCACCATCTCCGGCGGTCTCACCGGCATCATCACGGTGGCCTCGGGCATGGATCTTTATCAATCCTCCCTGATCATCGTGCTCGCCTTCGCCGGGGCCTGGATCATGCCGAAAACCGCCACCTTCATCGAGAAAACCCTGCGGATCGACGATTCCGTGGGCGCCTTCGCGGTGCATGGCGTCAGCGGCACCATCAGCGGCATCCTGCCGGGCATCTTCGCCGTTGGGTATATCGCCCAACCCGGCCAGGCGCCGATCAACCTGATGGGCCAGATCGGCGGCACGGTCATTTGCGCCATTCTGCTCGGCTTCATCCCCGGCTATGCGTCAAGCTGGCTGCTCAAGAAGTTCAACCTGCTGCGTGTGCCGCCAGAAGTGGAAACCGCTGGCCTCGACATCAAGGAGCTCGGCGTGCACGCTTATCCCGAAGATATGCCCGCGGATGCCGCCGTGCTGCCGGCTGAGTGATTTTTGAAAGGAGTTTCGCAATGGGTTCCCCCTTCAAGACCGCCGATCAATTTCTCAACGCCACCGGGCCCCTGCATAGTTTCGCAGGCCACCCCGATACAATCGCCGTATTCACGGTTCTGGCCGTGGCCTTGACCGTCTATGCATTGGTGAAGGCTTTCACGATCCATCATTGACGGCCATCCGCCAGCGCCCTCTCCTCATGGGAGAGGGTCTCTGGCGGATGCATCCTCGGCCTCATGGCGCGAACGCGCCGGATAAGCGCACAGCGTGCCGATTCGCGTATCGGTCAACGCCAGGCCCACCGCAAAACAATAAACGACCTGAAGCGACTCATCCCTCATACCCAGCAGACGATGCACCTCATCGTCCAGAAAACATCCAATACCCGTGCCACCATGCCCCAGTGCCTGGGCTTCCAGATATAGACGCTGGCCGACCAACCCCGCCTGCCAGTGTAGCTGGCGGTAGCACCATGGGATCTTGGCGATGACATCGCCAAATTCAGCCAGCATGCAGATTGTCACGCACGCATCCGCGGCGATGGCCTGCCGACAGGCCAATGCCCGCGCCAGCTTGCGAAAATCCCCCTTGGCCAGCAATTTGAACGCCGGCAGCTCGGGCATGGCCACGATTTCATCCCACAGGAACGCGGCATCGAGACCGGCGCGCAGACCCAGTTCAGCCGCCAAGTTTCCCGGCAATGCGTACAACCCACGCTCCACCCCTTCGACATTATGCGCGAACACCAGCAGATGCAGCCGCGTGCCGCGCAGCAATTGGGAAACGGCATCCAGCAGACGCACGAAATCCGAGCGCGGCATGACATGGTCGCGCGCGTAGCGTTGGGCGCTGCGACGTTTCAATATAACCTCCGCCGCGCGCGCCAGCGGCGCGGGAGAGTCCGGCGCGCCACCATGCAGTTCCATGCTCTTGCTCATGCCACGGCTGGCCTTGGCCACGGCCTCGATCACCGGCCAGCGATAGATCGGGCGGGCATCGAGCAAATTGGCGATGCCAGACCAGACCGCCTGGCCAATGAGTCTGGGCGCCAAGCCGTAAGCCGACGCGCCGGCGCCTGGCGTGGTTTCGATATGGAGCAGCACTTCCGGCTCTTCCCTTTCAGCGCATCCGAAATCCAGCGCCCGGTCCAGCCCGAGCAAGCCGCCAAGTGCCTCCGTGCCGATCCCAGGGACAATCCGCGCATACCAGCCCAACGCGGCACAGGACGCGGCGAGCGCACCGAGCGCATGGCCAATATCGAGCTGACAATAACGAAACGCGCGCTCGCCATATTTCCAGGCCTCGCGCCATGAAACCGAGCTGAGGGCAACCCACAGGCCAGGCTGCGCGAACCGCGTTTTACAACGCTGTTCCAGCGCATGATCCTCCGGCCGGTAATGATGCACGCCATCCGCCACACCGGCAACGCCGCATGCCAGCACATAAACCTCCGTGGGATGCAGATTTCCGCTGGAGGGATTGCAGCGCAGAGCCCAGCGGTCCGGTCCGTATTCCTTGATCGCGGCGAGGCCGAAACCCAGTTCGAGCATGGCCCCCACGCCACGGCGGCCAAGCATGACGGGCGATGATTGGGCCTGCCCGGTCAAGCCCGCATAAGGTGTCTCGATCCCGTCCGACACCAGCTTCAAGGGCGTGACCGGCGCGCCCGCATAATGCCGGTATGGCGATGGCTGGGCATCCCAGTCGAGCGTCTCGGGACCGGCCGCATAGCCATCCAGCCTATGTTTGGTCTGGCGGTGATAGGCAAGCACGGCCTCGCCTCGTTCCCGCGCATTTGTCTCCAAGATATCTGGCATGGATCGCTGGCCTTTCCTCAACCGCGCGTTTCGATGTTTTTCGCAAACAATTTTCGTGCCACCGCGCGAAATTGTCCGGTTCTTGCATAGGGCTTGGCAGACAAAATCCCGGGGAATGAATCATGTACGATGTCGCCATAGTGGGAGCGGGTTTGAGCGGCCTGGCACTGGCCGAAATGCTGGAAACGCGGGGCCAGTCGGTTCTGATTCTCGAAGCGCGCGGGCGCCTGGGCGGGCGGATTTTGAGCGAGACGGATGCCGCCAGCGGCTTGGCGGTCGATCTGGGCCCAACATGGTTCTGGCCGCACCGGCAAGCGCTTGTCGCCACGCTGGCGCAACGCCTTGGCATTCCATCGTTCCCGCAAAGGGATGAAGGCGCCAATTTGTCCCTGGCCGACGCCGGCAAGGGGCCGGAACGGACCCCTCCCCAGCACGTGCATGACAAGGCCCACCGGTTGACCGGCGGCATGGCGGCATTGATCAAGGCCCTCGCCGCGCGGCTATCGCACACGGACATCCGGCTGGGCCATGTGGTTCAGGCCCTGTTCGATGAAACCACCCATGTCCGCCTTGCCTGGAGTTCCGGCGCGATGAGCGGTGAAACCCTGGCCCGGCGCTGCGTGCTGGCGATGCCGCCGCGACTTGTCGCGTCCCTGACATTTTCACCGGATCTGGACAAGGCGGCATGGTCGGCTCTGCGACATACCCCAACCTGGATGGCGACCTCCGCCAAGGCTGGCACCGCCTGCGCCAACCCGGTCTGGCGCGACGAGGGCTTGTCAGGCTCCGCCTTCGTCACACACGACCAGGCCGTGCTTGGCGAGATATGGGATGCCTGCGACGCCACCGGCACCCAAGCCGGGCTGGGTGGGTTTCTCAGCCTGTCCCCCGCCTTGCGGCGGGATTTCGCCACGGGGCTGCCAATGCTGATCGCCAGCCAGTTCACTCAGCTTTTCGGCGGGCATTTGAGCCTTGGCACGGCATTCTATCAGGATTGGGCGGACGAGGCCTTTACCTGCGCGGCCGCCGATCTCATCGACCCCGCGACCGACCATCCGCCCCGCGCGGACAATTTATTGCGCGGGGCTCACTGGAACGACAGGCTGCATTTCGCGGGCGCCGAAACGTCCGCGCGCGATCCCGGTTATCTGGAAGGCGCGCTCGACTCCGCGTGGCGGGTGGCGCAAACCCTGCATGAAGCCGATGAACGGGCGGAATTGCTGGCCCGCCCCGCCAACGCCGCCGCGCTCGCCAGTTTCAGCCAATGGATGGCGACACAGCGTGCCGCCGGTTTCTCCGCCTATCGCGTGGCCTTGTCGCGCAGCCTGATGCGCCAGGCCCACGAACAGCTGACCCAGCATGCACTGCTGGGGGCGGTGGAAGACAGTCTCGCCCAGGCGCTGAACCGGATCGCTGAACTGCCCTTCGATGGGGCCGACGCATCGGTGACACAGGGGCGCTCCTGCCTGCTCCCGGCGGTGCAGGCGCCGTTTAAGCCGTTTCTCGATGGGCTGCTTGCCGATGTTCTGGAATTCAACGCCGTATCCTGCGCGCTGTCCAATTTCCCCGACGAGCACAAGCCGCCGCGCGACTACATGAACGCCATCATGCGCGACATCGCCGCCGCCTGGGTCGAGTTTTCGCAAAACGCCAACGATCTCCTGCTGGCGGCGCATCCCCCCAGCGCCAGCGCAGGAGCGGCATGATGGCCAATATGCGCCTCTATATGGCCCCGGGTTCCTGCTCGACCGCCGCGAACATCATCCTAGAGGAAATGGAGGAAACATTCGAGGCCGTGGTGATCAACATCCCGGCGGGCGAGAACCGGCGCCCGGAATATCTGGCGGTCAATCCACGCGGCACCATTCCCAGCCTGCTGTTGAAGGATGGCGGCGTGCTGACCGATCTGATCTCGATCGCCGAATGGCTGGGCCGCCATTGCCGGCGTGGCCGCTACTGGCCCGCCGACCCCGCCGCGCAGGAGCATGCCCGCGCGATCATGCGGCATGTCACAGACATAATTCACGGTCAGGGCTTCGCGCGGATCTTCGTTCCGCAAGCCTATGGCCGGGAGGCGGAACAGACGGCGCGAACCATGGCGGAAGGCCGCCGGATCGCCACACAGGCATTGGCCGAGGCCGCCGGCATGCTGGCCCCCGAAGGGTACGCGCTGGGCGCGTTCAGCGTCGTCGACCCGATCCTGTTCTATGTCGCGTTCTGGGCGGACAAGACAAAGATCCCCCTGCCGGCGCGCCTGCTCGCCCATTACCGGCTCATGCTGGGGCGGGATGCCGTCTACCGGGTCTTGCGCGAGGAAGGCTACGACCCCACCCAGCTGGGCAAGGCGGCATGACCATTCCTCGTTTTCTCCTTAACCCTTGGATGGAGGACCATCATGGCTGAATTATTTGTTATCTGCGAAACACAGGAAATACAGGAGGAGAATGTGCGTGGCTTCGTGCTCGCGCGCATGGTCGACGGAACCATGACTCCTTGGCCCATTCTCGTCGCCCGCAAGGGGGGCGCTTTTCATGCCTATGAGAATAAATGCCCGCATGAAGGGGTCAGACTCGATGCGCGGACCGAAGACTTCCTCGACGAGGATGGCAATTTTCTAAAATGCGGCACGCATGGCGCGCTGTTCGATCTCGATGACGGTCAATGCTTCATCGGCCCCTGCAAGGGCGCGAGCCTGAAGCGGATCGACATCGTCATCGACGACGGCGATATTTGCCTGATCGATGATTCGCTTACCGAAGAGGATGGGCTGCATCTCGAAGAGCCGGACGCCCATCCGGAAGTGGTGATCACTTCGGAGTGAGCCCGCCGCCATCCTGGATATGCGCCGCTATTCGGCGCCTATCTCCGGCAAAGTGACCCTGACCGGCGCCTCGCCGGCCATGGTCACCAGCGCGCTGAGCAGAGCGCCGTCCTCGTCGTAAAAATAACGGTGGGACAGTTCCACATCGGCATGGACCAGCTTGTCGAACCCGATCAACCGCTCACCATCGTCGAACCATGCGCGGATGAAGGTGTTGCGGTTCAGGGCCTGCTCACCCTCGATCGGGCCAATCAGCCGGAAAGGCAGGCCGATCGCGGCATAGGTCACGAAATAACGGCACGCGCGCGCCGCGGGAACGACCTCGACAAGGACGGGCATTGCCCCTCACCCAGCGGAAGCGGCTGTGACGGTCTGGATCACCTCGAACCCTTCGAATTTCGGCGGACCGAGATAAAGCGGCTTATGCCCGCCAGCCCCGGCATGGGCCTTGCGAAAGGCCTCGGACGTGGTCCATGCCTCGAAATCCGCTTTCGAACGCCAGACCGTATGCGAGGCGAACAGCGTATGATCTTCCGCTTCAGGGCCCCGCAGCAAATGAAACGCCACGAAACCAGGGACCTCCCCCAGGTGACTTTCTCGGCTTTTCCAGACGGTCTCGAAGGTCTCTTCCTCCCCCCGGATCACCTGGAAGCGGTTCATCGCGATGAACATCGACAGCTCTCCTTCATGCAAGAACGCGCCGACGGCGCGCCCAACCTTGCTTTCTGCCTCCTGGATGGCAACACCGCAACCCGCGCGGCGGCGGAACGTCACCTCATGGCGCTGGGACATGACGTGAATGCGGCGCCATATCCATGCCGCGAAATATCGAGCAGCGCTGAAAGATCTCCAGCTCCGGCGCCACGCGCTTCTGGCTGCAATATTTGGCCGCGAGCTTGGCGAGCCCCTTGATGTCGCGGCCGCTTGCCTCGGGGAACAGATCCGCGAGACGCTCGGCCATCGCCGCGTCAACCTCCAGGCCGAACTGCTCGACCATCACCCGCCAGATACGCGCGCGGCTCTCACGGTCGGGCGGATAATAACGGATCAGCGCTATGCAGCGCGAGACGATGGCCTCGTCAATATCATCCACACGATTGGTGGTGAGGAACAGCAGCCCGTTGAAATATTCAAGCACGCGCAGGAACACGCCCACAACGGCGTTCATCGTCATGTCGTCATCGCGCCGTTTGATATAGACATCCGCCTCGTCGATCAGCATGACCGCGCCCCAGCGCTGCGCGCGGGTGAGCACATCCTTCAAGGCGGTTTCCATCTGCGTGACATTGAGGCCAAGCTGACCCGAATGGACACGATAAAGCGGACGGCGGATGATTTCCGAATAGATCTCGGCGGTCAGCGTTTTACCCACCCCAGGTGGACCGGCGCAAAGCACGGTCGTACCGCCGGACTTGCCCTCCACGATGTCGTCCATCAGCACATCCATCTCGGCGGTGAGGATGTCGATCAGGTCGGTCTGCTCCGGCGGCAATACCAGCTTGCCCTTGAGCGCGGGCTGGTAGGCATAGGGCTCCATATCGTCGACATGCACCCAGACATAATGATGCAGGTCGAGATGAAACATCAGGATGAAGCCATGCACGGGCACCTGCGCGAACATGCCGGGAGGAATCGCGTCGGCCAGCAGGCGGATAACCTCCTCGTTCTCATATTGATTGCTTTTGCCCGCGCGGCGCAGATAGGAGGTGAGGATCTCGCCAGGCACATCCAGTGTCAGCGCGCGCTCGGTGAGAATGCTCTCGTCATTGACGAGCCTCGCCTTGCCACCCGAAGCGGACAGCACCACCATGTCCTTGCGTGTCCAGTCTGTATCACGCCGCGCCGAGGCTGGATCCTCGGCGTAAAAGGCACGGCCCTGCGCGGCGAATTGCTCCCCATACCGGCCGCGCCAAGCAAAATAACGTTCAGCCGTGGCATCGTAGGCGGAGATCAATTCCGGCGTTTCCTTCAGGAAGCCTTTGTTCACCAGCACCTCGCCCAGCTTGCGCCCTTCAATATCGCCAGCGGTGACGCGGAGCACATTGGTAACAAGCGTTCCCTTGGCATTGGCCTTGAGTTCGATGAAAATCTTGCCGCTCTCGTCGCTATTGGCCGGCGTGTAATCCAGACGCGTCACGACATAAGGCAGCGGACGCCGTGAAATATCCGCGCTGAACAGCCAGCCACGCACCCCGTCGGTAACCAGATGACGCACCAGATCAGCCAGAAACTCCTCCAGATCATTGGCGCCATAGGGTTGGCCCGCATTGCCCAGAACATCGCGCAAAGTGGCAAGCTGAGCCGCGCGCACCTGATATTCCGCCCCCGCGCACCGGTAGAGTTCCCCCAGAAATTCGCATTGCGCATCGGATAGACGCGCGACCGGCACCTCCACCTTTTCACCGAAACGCAATTGCGCGCGCAATGGCTCAAGATCGGGGAACGCGCCGACCACCCTGTCCATATGTGCACGCTCGATCGTCAGCTTCATGCCGTGCAGCCTTCCGCCAGCGCGGCGACCACAGGCCAGCCGATCTCACCTTGCGGATCGAGCCCGCGCAGGGCTTGCAACATCGCGGTGGCATCGTCATGCCGCCCGTCGCGCAGGGCGATGAAAGCCAACGCCTTCAGCGTATAAAGCGCGAAGCGGCCAGGATCGGCGGGGCCGGTCCGCACGCTGCGCCATAGCCGCCAATCCGGGGCCCATCGCGCCTGCCGCGCGGCTTCCGCCAGCCCAGCCTCCGCCATGATACGCGCCTGTTCCAGCCGGCCGGAATAAGTGTGGATCTTGTAAAGGCAAAAATACGTCGGCAAGGCGGAGGGGTCGATCTCCAGGGCCTTGCGAAACAAGGCATCGGCCGCACCCTTATCGCGCCGATGCGCCAGAACGCCGGCCTGAAGCAGGGCATCAACTTCATCGGTCAGATGACCGAAATCAATTCCCTCGAAGGGAACATCCGTCCGCATGCATGACCTCCACGAAGTTCAGACGCTAAGACCAGCCCGGATCAGCGCCGGGACAACGAACGCAACAGACCTTGCGTTTCGTCCTGCAAATCGATGTCCACGGCCGGCGCGCCAAGCAGCAGCATGTTGGCGATGAAGGCCGCATCGTTGCGCGGCTCCTGCAAGGCTTCGCGCAGGATCGGTAGATTATCCTCGATGTGCGACATGAAGGCGACTCCCTTGTCGCATACCTCGCCCCACTGGGAGCGGGTCCAGAGCGCCAGCGGATAAAGGATCTCGCTCTTGAAATTGGACCCCATGGCCCGTTCAAGAAAACGCATGCCCGTGGTCCATGTCTCACCATTGCGCATGGGCGGCGGCGTTGGGTCGCCCGCGAGCATCTTCTTGCCCGCCTGCCCGACATGGTCGTCCAATGAGACCGGTGCCGCGATATCCCCCCGGAAATGCCACAAGCCCGCATGACCGGGAAAATCCGTCCCGAATTTTTCACGCAGCCCCGCCTCGACCCGCTCTACGGCCGCCTTGTCGCCCTTGGTCGCCGCATTCATGCAAAACGCGATTAGCGTGTCATCGCCGATCTGGTGTGCGATCCCGCCGGCCAATTGCCGCGCCGTCAATGCCGGCGTCACGCCCTTGGCCGGCATCTCCACCTGGCCCGCGCGATAGGCCGACAGAAAGGCCGTGATTTCAAGCCAAGGCAAATAATATTCGAGAAACGCCTCCGCATCCACATAAACGATGGCGAGATTGAGCGGCTGCTTGCGCTTCGCCAGCTCTGTCATATTGGTCATTCGCGGCCTCCTCATGTTCCGGGCGCTTCAGGGACAGAGGAAATAAGCAGCAATCATGCCATGTGGAGGCCAGGCCAGCGCGTCAGCCGACGGCGCGCTTTTAGGAGAAACCCGACAAAAACCGTCACCTTTGCGACATTCCATACCTTGGAGCCAAGCCGATCCACGACATTCGCCCTGGTGCGGTATTTGCTTTTCATGCCTGACACCCCTTACAGGAAAGCGACGAACTTGCCGTTCATCTCCATCTGTCATACGAGCGCCCTCCACGAAGGCGGCATGGGATTTTTTCGCGCGGGAAAGAAAAGCGTGCTGCTGCTCTGGCCGAAAGGCGGCGAGCCCAAGGCGTATCGCGGACGCTGTCCGCATGCGGATGTGCCCCTCGACGAAGCGAGCTTCGACGGACATATTCTGACCTGCCCTCATCACGCCTGGGGCTTCGACGGGGTGAACGGCAAATGCGTGACCCATATCGTGCGCAACACGCTCCACCCTTATCCTTTGCGTGTGGAGGACGACGAGTTTCAGGTCGATATAGGGCCCGTCAAGCCCGCCCCTTCGAAACAAGAGCAATGAACAGAAACAGCCCGCGCCTCCACGGTTGAAAACCAAAAATGCCCGGCATCCGAGGGTGCCGGGCATTTTCATGTCAGGCCATGTCGGCTCGTTCGGGAACCGGCATGCCGAGCCATTCCTTGTAGAAGGCATCCACATCCGGCTCAAAATCCCGGATCACCGGATACCATGGCGTCGGCGCCTCGACATCGTGCAGCGTGGCGCAATGCGGGCAGTAATATTCACGCAAAACCTGCCAATCGGTGCTGGGCGTCATCAGCTTGGGATAAATTTCCTCCATCTTCGCGGCGGAGTCCCGTACATGGATATGTGCGTGCAGTTTCCAATTCTCCCGCCAGCCGCAAAAATCATGGCCACATTCACAACGTATCTTCCATTCCTTGCTCGTCTTGAGCTGGACAATATATAGTTTCGGCCCCAATGGCAGCACGATGCGGTCGTCCCAGGGCATACGCTCCTGCAATATCTCCACATAGGTCGCGAAACGTTCCGGATCCTTTGGCGTGGAAAGCATCTGGTGCAGGGTGTCATCATCGATCGTGCCATCGATCAGATCCGCGATCTTGGTTCTCGTATAAGCCATTTGTTCCTCCTGATGTTTTTTGGGGGCGGCGAACCGCCCCGCCGGTTTTCATTCCTCGACGAACTGCACGGTCCGCACATCCGGCAATTCCGACAGATCCATGGAATATTTCGATCCATAGGTCGGCACGCCAATCTCATCCTCCGTCAACTGCCACTCGGCGGGCAATGTCCAGAAGGATTTGAACTCCTCGGCGAAACGAGGCCCAAGCTTGAACGAGGCCGCGAACATCTGCTTGACTTGCGAAGCCGCCTGCTTGGCGATGATCTTCTCACGTTCCCGCTTCATCCATTCAGTGACGGGAATGGATTTTTGCAGCCTCTGCTTACGAATTTCGTCGCGCCGGGCCTTGGTCGCGGCTTCATCCAGCCTGTACTGGCCATCCGCCCCCTTCGCCGCCACCACGCCATAGACGCCGGCAGCGAAGCGTTCCAGCAGGTAGCCCCCGTTCAGATCCTCCACCACACGGCACGGTTCACGATCCAGCGGGTCGCCAAAACCCGGCCCGCCACGCATATAATTGAGGTAAAGATCGTAATCGGCGAACATCTCCTCCGTGGTGATGGCCTGCTTGTCGCGCTTGATCCGGGCATCGGGCAGCAAGCCGTCGTAAACCGGATTTTCTGGATCCGCATCCCCGCCAAGAGGAATGGGCTTGCCCGTTTCAATCAGTTGCTTCAGCCCCGTTTCGTGAGCCGCGAACCGATAACCGGATGCCGCGGGGTAGCCCCCCATCAGCCCCCAGTCGGAAGAGATGTGACCATTGCCCATGAAGAACATTGTCCAGTCCTTGGCGTTCCAGACCATGCGCAGGCTCTCGAATCCGCAACCGCCACGATATTTACCAGCGCCACCGGAATTCGCCTTGATCTGCCGCCCAAGATAAACCAGCGGTTCGGCCAACTCCCAAATCTCCATATCACCCATATCGCCTTCCGGGTTCCAGATGGCGGCGGCATGGCTCAACCCGTCGCGCGCCGCCGTGGCGCCCGTGCCGTTGGCCGCGCACTCAAAGGAATTGACGGCATGGATCTCGTCATACTGGTTAAAGCCGCCCCCCTGCAGCCAGTTGGAGGTATTGGCATTGCCCGCGTTCACCTCCTCCAGATACCCACGGCCATAATAAGCGCGCGAAAGGCCACGCCATAACGCCGTCCAGGCGGAAACCAGAAAATGCCAGGAATAGGCGAAAGCCACGCGCCTGTCATCAGGGTTCATCCAGGTGCCTTTCGGCAACCGGAATTCCGTGCCGTAGGCGGCGCCGTCATTGATCATTTCGGACGGGATCAATGTCTGCGTCATCATCACCCATATGCCGGACGTGAAACTGACCTGGTGGGCATTGTAGGTATGCCACCCCCAACGGCTTGCCCCCTCAAAATCCAGACGCCAGGTACCATCCGGCCTGATGGTGATCTCGGATGGCGCATGCATGATCGTATCCAGCTTGGCGAAGTCGGAGGGTACGCGCACATCCTCATGGGAATAAGGCACATCGACAAACCCGACCTGCCGGTATTTACCGGGGATGGTCATTGCCTTGATCCGGTTTTGCAGGCCCAGACGGCCATGTTCGACAGACTCGTAGGCGAATTTCCAATAGGCGTCGATGCCCTCTTCCCTGATCACATCCTCGACCAGCTTACGGATCATATGGCACCCCGCGATGCGGGTGCGTTCATCGAGCATCCAATAACGCGTGGTGCGCACCATGCGTTGACTTTCATGCAACCAGTCGCGGAACAGCACGTCATTCTCACCGATCTTGCGGCAAGTGACGGAATAGCCGTCGCCAAAACGCTGAACCTGCCCAGTGCACATGGAACCGGGACCGACAGCGCCCGTGTCGATCACATGCGTCACACCGCCGACCCAGCCGATCAATTCTCCTTCCCAGAAAATCGGCACGATGGTGTGAATATCGCACGGATGCACATTGCCAATGAGAGAATCGTTGTTGCAGAAAATATCGCGGTCATTGACACCAGGATTTCCCTCCCAGTCATTTTCGATCATATATTTGATCGCCGCTCCCATGGTGCCGACATGGATGATGATTCCCGTGGATGTGAGAATGGAATCACCCGCCGCGTTATATAAAGTGAAGCAAAGCTCACCCTCCTGCTCCACGATCGGCGAGGCGGCGATCTTCTTCGCGGTTTCACGCGCATCGACCACTCCCGCGCGCAGACGCGAAAACAGCTTATTGTAGAGAATGGGCTGGCTGTCGCGCAGCTCCAGCTTGGTCAGGCCGGCATAGCTCTTGGTGCGTTTTGTCTCCGCCATGATATGGTCGCGGTGCTGCTTCAGCGTTTCGCCGCCGCGCACCACGCCGCGTGTGGCGGTTTGGGAATCGTTCACAAACTTATCCATGTTTCTCTCCATTCTGGCGCTTATAAACGCGCCGTTTTCATTACGGGATCAGACTTCCTTCAGGTGGAACAATCTGTGACCATCCAGCCAGGTCGCGAACCCATTGGGCACCACGAAGGTGGTCGCGTCGGATTCAATGATGGCGGGCCCCATGACCTTGTTGCCGGGCTTCAGGGATTCCATCTTATAGAGTTTCGCATCCACCCAGCGTTTATGCCGGTAGAACTTACGTGTGCCGATGAAGGCTTCCGCGGCTGGCTCCTCGCTCGCCAGCGCCTCGACGGGAATTTTCGGTTTGGTTATGGGCACCATGCCGCGCATGATGGCGCCGGTCACCGAATAGCCCAGCTCGGGAGACCGCGCGGACGCGGCATAGACACGCCCATAGGTGGCGTTAAAAGCATCCGTGAGCTGGTTCCAATCCTGTGCGGTCCCGACCGCCGGCAGGGGGGACTCGATCTCCAGATCGTTCAACTGGCCGCGATACTGCATGCGGTAACCCGGCTGAAGCTTGACGTGCGACGGGTCGTACCCATTCAGCTTGAATTCCTCCAGCACGTTATGGGTGAGCTCTTCCCAGGCAACCTGAAGAGTCTTGGCCGCATGGATACGCTGCTCTTCCGGTGCGTCCGGCGCCAGATTGATATCGAGCGATTTATCGTAGCGATATTCGAAATCCGCCGCCGCGCAGCCAAACGCCGAGAACCCGGCCGCCCAGGCCGGCACGATGACATCCTCGAAACCAAGCCCTTGCGTATAGCCATAAGTATGCACGGGGCCGGCACCGCCATAAGAGAAGCAGACGAAGCTCTGCGGGCTATATCCCTTACCGGAGATCATCGAGCGCAGATAATCGCGCAAGTCTGAATCCAGTAATTCGATCACGCCCGCCGCGGCATCCTCGACCGACAATCCCAGCGGATCGGCAAGCTGCACCTTGATCGCATCGACGGAACGCTGACGGTCAAGCTTCACCGCGCCGCCAAGGAAATTATCCGGGTTCAGATAGCCGAGCACCATATGGCAATCGGACACCGTGACGGTCTCGATGCCGCTTTCCTTCCAGCACACGCCAACACGGTATCCCGCTGAATCAGGCCCCAGCTTGATGGCCTTTGTATAAGGATCGAGCCGGATGAAGGACCCGGCACCGGCACCGACGGAATCCATCGCCACCAACGGCAGGGACAGCACGAGCCTTGCCATGTCCGGATCGTTCTTGATGGTCAGTTCGCCCTGCGTGATCAGCGCCACATCGAAAGAGGTTCCACCAATGTCGGAACAGGCGATATTCTTATATCCCAGCGTTTCTCCAAGATATTTCGCGCCGATGACCCCTCCGATCGGCCCCGAGACGATGGTGCGCGCCAGTTCCTTGGCCTTCCAGGAAATCGTGCCGCCATGCGTCGCCATCACACGAAAATCGAACTTCGTGCCGCGCTCCTTGAAGGCATCGGAAATACGCCGCAATGTCTGGCGCGACGGTTCCGCCGCATATCCTTCCAATATGGTCGTGTTCGTGCGATGGGTTTCCTTGCGCACCGGGTAATAATCGGCGGAAGCGAATACGGGGATTTCCTTTCCGCTGCGCGCGATTTCTTCCTGAACGATGTCCCTTGTCCGGCGTTCATGGGTCGAATTCTTGTAGGAGTGAAGCAGGCTGATGACGATCCCCTCAACCCCGGCGCCAATCAGTTCACGCGCCGCCTCACGTACCGTTTCCTCGCGCAACGGAATCACGACCTTGCCCATCATATCGACGCGCTCCACCACGCCGCGCGTGAGCTGACGCGGCACCAATGGCGGGTCGTAGCGATGCGTGTTCAGATGGATACGGTCTTCATAGGCATATCCAAGATGGCTTTGGATTGCCCGGCCCATCCTATGAAAATCCTCCATGCCGCGATTGACGATCAAACCGCATTTTAGCCCTTTTCTCTGCACAACGCGGTTGAGCATGGCGGTGCCTGAATACACACCGGTCTGCAATTGGTGCAATGCGTCATGCAGGGAGATGTCCCAATTGGCCAACCCATCCTCGCTGGAGGCGATCAGTCCAAGTGCTTCGTTCTGCGGTGTGGATTGCGCCTTGCCAACGACAAATTCCCCGTGCGCATCCACGAAGAACGTATCTGTCATGGTGCCGCCGGCATCGATGCCGAGCACCTGCACATTTCTGGTGTTCTTGCCTTCGTAGCCCACTTGCTTCCTCCTATTGTTTTGCTCTGCGGCCATATGGGCCGGGCAAGAACAATGGAGCAGAAGGCGTGCCAAGCTGGCTTGGTCAGGACTTTTCGTTACGACTCAAGGTTTTATGATTTTATCAGGCGTTAACAACATGTCCAAGAACCTCGACAGCCGGACAGTTTTGTCCGGAACTCGGACAATCACCGCGCCCGGTAACGGGAAAGGCGCAGATATAAAGTGGATCTCGCAATGCCAAGCCGGCGCGCCGCTTCTGAAAGATTACCGCCGCATGCCTCGATATGAGCCATGATGGTTTCGCGTTCAGCATCGCGCAGCACACTGGCGGCGGGGGGGGAGGAAGGCGTGACGGCCAGAATATCCTCGGGCAGTTCCTCCGGCGTGATCAGGCCCGATTCCGCCAGGGTAACCGCGATTTCCATGGCGTTGCGCAATTCACGTACATTGCCGGGCCAGCCATAAGCCATCAGCACATCCCTTGCCCTTGGATTCAAGGATGGCGCCTGGCGCCCCAACCTGATGGCCGCGCGCGAGGCAAAATGCTGGGCGAGCAGCAATATATCGCCGCCGCGCTCACGCAAGGGCGGCACCCGCAAACGCGCCACCGCAATACGGTAATAAAGGTCGCGCCGGAATCGCCCGCCCTTCACCTCATCGCTCAAATCACGATTGGTCATGGAAATCACGCAGATATCCACGGGCCGCCCCTCATGCTCACCAACGCGGTAAACCACCTGGTCCTCCAGAACACGCAGGAGATAGGATTGGAGATCCAGAGGCATCTCACCGATCTCATCGAGGCATAGAACACCATGATTCGCGGCCTCGATCTTGCCTGTGCGGCCCGCCTCATCGGCTCCCGTGAAGCTGCCCTTGGCATAGCCGAACAGTTCGCTGGCGATCAGCTCCTTGGCGACACCGCCGCAATTGACGGGAATGAACGGCCCGGCGGCAAGAGGGCCAGATGCGTGGATGGCCCGGGCAAACAGCTCCTTGCCCACGCCGGTTTCACCCTCGATCAGAACCGGCAGCTTGCTAGCCGCCAGCTTGCGCGCCCGCTCCCGCGCGGTTGCAATGGCTGGGCTGTCACCCAATATAGCGGTGAAATCCAACACCTCCTCCTTGGCGGCTTGCCGGGGATGGGACCAGCTCCCCCTCTGCTGCGGCCGGGCATGGTGCGTGATGATGAGACAGCCTAGAGCGCCATCCTCGCCCTCCACCACTTCCAGATTGGCGTTGGGCAAATGCTGGCGGATTTGTTTTTCCCATAATTCGGAAGGTATGCCGCGCATGATGTCCCGCAGCATTTTATGCGTTGTTTCCTGGGCTTCCAAAAATTTCAAGGCTTTCGGCGTACCGTGCACCAGCAGCCCGTGGCTGTCCAAGGCCAGGATCTCGTCCTTCAGCCACAAAGCACGCTTGGAGACAAAATGGCGCAGCAATTCCTCATGTTTCTGACGCGTGAGCCGGTCGAGCGACAGTTCGATCTCCTTGCCAATCCCGACCGCGAGCGCCAAATTTTGCCTGTTGAAGCCAGTGACCGGCCCGGAAATATCGATGACACCCAACAACTCGCCATCGCGCGGATGGTGCACAGGGGTGGCGGCACAGGACCAGCGCTGCACATCTTCGCAAAAATGCTCCGCCCCCAGAATCTGCACAGCGCGTTTTTCCGACAATGCGGTACCGATGGCATTGGTGCCGATACTGCCTTCAGCCCAGTGCCCGCCAGTTTCCAAATGGTTACGGCGCCCCTGCTCCATGGTGTGGGGATCTCCCGCGATTTCAATGATGAGACCGGCGGCGTCGGTGACGATCATCATCGAGGCCGTATCGGCCAGAAGTACGCCTGATCTCGCCAAGATGGGGCGTGCCATGCCGAGCAGACGGGCATTTTTCCGGCGCAGCTGAAAAAGCTCCGGCTCCGCGGCCAGTGGGGCCTCATTCCGGCGGGTCTGTACCCCGAGCGTGCGAGACCGCCGCCAGGAAGATGCCACCGCAACAGGAACCTGTTCCGAGATCCGTCCCGTCGAAAGGAATTGCTCCCATGCGGCGCGGATCGCTTTTTGCCGTTCCATTTTATTTCCCCCCGTTGAGGATTTGCCCTCAACTTTGGTCACTTTTTTGACAATAGCTGCCTACAGCTTATCGAGTCTTTCGCTTTGACGGAAGATGCCGCCTCTCTCCGGCAACAGGAGCGCTTATGAAACATTTCAATATGTTGTCGGAAACTTCGAGGAATAGCGTTTAAAAACTCCTTCATCTCGCGCTTCCGATCGGCATGACATGGATGTCATGTGAACAAGCCCGCATGCCAGCGGCGAAACGGGCAGGCCGGCCATTTCAGCAAGCCGCGCATGAAGGTTCGGAAAGCCCGCGCCCGCCTCCTTCCCTTCATCCACTCCGCCGCAAAAATCCCAATCAGCTTAAACCGCCCCGAACCGCCGTGACAGCCTGGTGGCGGCTTCACGCAATTCCTCGCCCAGCGCCGCCACCATGTCTGGCGTGGCCTCACTGCGCGTGAGGCTCAGCGCGATCCCCGCCACCGCGAGCCCATCATGCCCACGCAGCACCGCCCCCAGGCAGATCATGCCTTCCCGCACCTGTCCGTCATCGATCGAGAAACCGCGCGCGCGCATTTGCATCAACTCCTGGCGCAGCATGTCGATATTCCGCACGCTATGGGAGGTGAGCGGTGCCGGAAACGAAGGGGTCAGCAGATTTTCCAGGGTTTCATCCTCCAACTCCGCCAGCAATGCCTTGCCTGTCGCGGTGAACGTGGCAGGCAAGCGCATCCCGATACGGAATGTCACCCCCAGGGGCTGATCCGAATTACGGCAACTCAGATACACAACCTCGGCACCGTCGCGCACGGTCAATGTAACGGTATAGCGCGCCAGACCAGGATTTTCCGCGAAATAGGACTGGAAAATGGAGACAATGTCGAGCTGGGCCAAAAACCCGTTCGCCCAGCGCATGAGATACGGGCCGGGACGCAGGCAGCCATCATCCGCGCGGACGAGCAAATGCAGATCGAGCATGGCGCCGATCAGCCCGTGAGCACTGCTCTTGGGCAGCTTCAAGGCACGCGTCACTTCCGCCGCGTTTGGCGGTTTGGCGGCGGATGACACGTAATCAAGCACCCGGACAGCACGGCGCAAGGCCGGTACGCTTTCTGTTTCGGTTTCCATGGGCGGCAAACTTCCTCCTTGACTTGGTTCAGCCATCCTGACTAAGTTCAATTAAAAGAAAACAGTTCAACTTATTGAACTATAGCCAGGAGACACCGGATGCTCAAGCTCAAAAACCCCGCTCTTCTGCGTGATCGCTGCCTGATCGCCGGAAACTGGACCAAGGGCGGAAACGAAACCATCGAGGTCCACAACCCCGCCGATGGCGGGCTGGTTGGCAGCGTACCCTGCCTGGGGAGCACCGAAACGGAACAGGCGATCGCGGCCGCCGCGGCCGCCTTCAAGCCTTGGGCCGCGCGCCCCGCGCGCGAGCGCACCGCCATATTGCGCCGCTGGTTTGAGCTGATCATGGCCAATGCCGACGATCTGGCCGCGCTGATGACGGCCGAACAGGGCAAACCGCTCGCCGAAGCCAAGGGAGAAGCGGTTTATGCCGCCTCCTTCATCGAATGGTTCGCGGAAGAGGCCAAGCGCGTTTATGGCGAGACCATTCCCGCGCCAACGGCGGATAAAAGGCTGATCGTGCTGAAGCAGCCCATCGGCGTCTGCGCGGCCATCACGCCCTGGAATTTCCCGGCCGCGATGATCACCCGCAAGGCCGCTCCAGCCCTGGCGGCTGGTTGCACCATGATCGTCAAGCCCGCCGAACAAACACCCCTCACCGCCCTTGCCCTGGCGGCCCTGGCCGAGGAAGCCGGGGTACCGGCGGGCGTGCTGCAGGTCATCACCGGCCATTCCAAGCCCATCGGCGCGGCCCTCACCGCCAGCGATGTCGTGCGCAAGCTCTCCTTCACCGGTTCCACCGAGGTCGGGCGCATTCTGATGGCGCAATCCGCCCCCACCATCAAGAAACTCTCCCTGGAGCTTGGCGGCAACGCCCCCTTTATCGTCTTCGACGATGCGGACCTGGACGCGGCGGTGGAAGGGGCCATCGCCTCCAAATACCGCAATGCGGGGCAAACCTGCGTCTGCTCCAACCGCCTTTATGTGCAGGCGGGCATCTACGACGCCTTCACCGCGAAGCTGGCGGAAAAAGTAGCGGCTTTTCCCATCGGATCCGGCACGAAGCCCGGCGTCGTGATCGGCCCGCTGATCGACGAGGCCGCCATCGAAAAAGTGGAAGCGCATGTGAGCGATGCCTTGGCCAAGGGTGCCAAGCTGGTCACCGGCGGCAAGCGTCACGAGCTTGGCGGCACCTTCTTCGAACCGACGGTGCTCGCCAATGCCACACAAGACATGAAGGTCGCGCGCGAGGAAACATTCGGCCCCGTGGCTCCGGTTTTCCGGTTCGAACATGAGGAGGAGGCCATTGCCATGGCCAACGCCACGGAATTCGGCCTTGCCGCGTATTTCTACACTGAAAATGTCCGCCGTGCCTGGCGCGTGGCGGAGGCATTGGAATACGGCATGGTCGGGCATAATACCGGCTTGATCTCGAATGAGGTGGCGCCGTTTGGCGGCGTCAAACAATCCGGCCTGGGGCGCGAAGGCTCGCGCCACGGGATCGAGGAATATCTGGAAATTAAATATCTCTGCACGGCGGTTGGCTGAGGCAAAGCGGAAAGGAGAGGCAAATGAACCCGTTTGAATTTCGTACCGTCCCATCCATCGAGGTGGCCTGGGAAGGCTCCAGGACGCTAGGTGAAAATCTGGCCAAGCGCTTTGCCGCGCGTAAATTGATGCTGGTGACGGATGCCGGGCTGGTGAAGGCCGGAATCATCGCCCCGATCGAAACGAATCTGAAAAACGCCGGTTTCAGCGTCGTCACGTTCGACAAGGTGGTGGCCGACCCGCCGGACCATATCGTGCTGGATGCCGTAAAATCCGCCAAGGCCGCTGGGGTGGATATTGTGCTCGGGCTGGGGGGCGGCTCCTCGCTGGATATTTCAAAGCTTGTTGCCATCCTGATCGAAGGCAAGCAGGCCTTGCCGGACATGTATGGCATCGGCAACGTGAAAGGTGGTCGCCTGCCGCTGGTGCTGATCCCCACCACCGCCGGGACCGGCTCGGAAGTGACCAATATTTCCATCATCACCACCGGCGAAACCACCAAGATGGGCGTGGTCGCGCCGCAGCTTTATGCCGACCATGTGCTGCTGGATGCCGCGCTGACCGTGGGCTTGCCGCGCCTGCATACCGCGGCCACCGGCATTGACGCGATGGTGCATGCCATCGAGGCTTATACCGGCAAACACAAGAAAAATCCGCTCTCAGACGCGCTGGCGCGTGAGGCGCTGCGCCTTCTGGGTGGCAATCTGCTGACCGCGTGCGAGGATGGGACAAACCGGGAAGCGCGCGAGGCCATGTTGCTCGGCGCGACATTGGCGGGCCAATCTTTCTCCAATTCGCCCGTGGCGGCCGTGCACGCGCTGGCTTATCCGCTTGGCGGGCACTACCATGTTCCGCACGGCCTCTCCAACGCGCTGATGCTGGGCCCCGTGCTGCGCTTCAACGCCAAGGCCGCGGCGCCGTTATACGCGGAGCTGGCGGATGTGATGAGCGTGCCCGGCATGGGTGACACCGCCGCACGGGCCAGCGCCTTTGTCGCACATATGGAAAAGCTGATGGATGCGAGCGGCGCGCCAAGACATCTGCGTGATGTTGGCGTAACGGACAACACGCTCTCGATGCTGGCATCCGACGCGATGAAACAGACCCGTCTGCTACAGAACAACCCCGTGGAGATCAGCGAAGCCGACGCCCTGAACCTCTACCGCGAAGCATTCTAAGGCAATCGCCTTCCACCCCGCATCAGATCATAAGCAGAGGAAAACGCAATGAGCGATATACGACTTTATATGCTGCAATCTGGCACGCTGAAATGTAAGGTACACAATATCAAGATGAATGAAGGCAATGGCGCGGATTACGAAATCCCGGTGCCGTTCTTCTTCATCGCGCATCCCAAGGGACATATCATCATCGATGGCGGCAACGCCATCGAGGTCGCCACGGATCCACGTGGCTATTGGGGAGGCATCTGCGATGTCTATTGGCCGGTTCTGGACAAGGACAAAGGCTGTGTGGATCAGGTGAAGGCACTGGGCTACGACCCCAAGGATGTCAGATACGTTGTACAGTCGCATCTGCATCTGGACCATAGCGGCGCGATCGGCAGATTCCCCAACGCAACCCATATCGTGCAGCGTGCTGAGTATGAATATGCCTTCACGCCCGACTGGTTCGCCGGCGGCGGATATATCCGCAAGGATTTCGACCGGCCAGGCCTGAAATGGCAGTTTCTGAAAGGCGAAGTCGACGATTTCTACGACATCTATGGCGACGGCACGCTGACGACCATATTCACGCCAGGCCATGCGCCGGGGCATCAATCCTTTCTGGTGAACCTGCCCAAGACAGGCCCGATGCTGCTGACCATCGATGCGGCCTATACGCTCGACCATTGGAATGAAAAATCCCTGCCGGGATTCCTGGCCTCGACCGTGGACACGGTGCGTTCCGTGCAAAAACTACGCACGCTGGCGGAAAAGACCGGTGCGCAAGTGGTCACCGGCCATGACCCCGATGCCTGGCCAAGCTTTAAGCAAGGCCCTGATTATTACGATTGACGACACAAAAAAGGCGGTGCCCAGGCACCGCCTTTCCGCCGAAGAGATGGATTGAATCCAGCGTCCAGAAGCCGCACATCGAACAACATAAGATCGCAAACACCCTCTACCGGACCAGGATTCCCCCGTGCGACGCAATGCGATGCAACAAGGCCTCGTGAAGAATTCCAGCCTGCTCCAGGCCGGCGATCGGGGCCAGAGTGTTTATCGCCGATGCACCAGCTTCTGCCCCGCCACCGGGGCGCTGAAACCCGGCAAGCGCCACCGCCGCCCTTGAATGGCGCAGAGGCAACCGACGCCACAATGGCGCCCACCGTCAATTGCTGACCGGAACGGGAACCATGGCGGCGCAGATGCCGGAGTGACACCGGCTCCGGCAGACGGTTCGCAACGGCCCTCCGGTCTCGTGCGACGCCTGAGTCCGACATCTCAACCGACCAACGTCGCCTCGGTCGCGGCGCGCAGTTCGGCCTCGGTGACGCCGTCGGCCAGTTCGACCAGCTTCAGCCCACCCGGCACCACCTCCAGCACGCCCATGTTGGTGATGATCCGGTCGACCACGCCCGCCCCGGTCAGCGGCAGGGTACATTTGTGCAGCACCTTCGATTCGCCGTGCTTGTTGGCGTGGTCCATCACCACCACGACACGGCCGACACCGGCGACGAGGTCCATCGCCCCGCCCATGCCCTTCACCAGCTTGCCCGGGATCATCCAGTTCGCCAGATCGCCGGTTTCCGAGACCTCCATCGCGCCCAGGATCGCCATCGCGATCTTGCCGCCGCGGATCATCCCGAAACTCATCGAACTGTCGAAATAGGCGGTCTGTGGCAGTTCGGTGATGGTCTGCTTGCCGGCGTTGATCAGGTCGGCATCCTCCTCGCCCTCATAGGGGAAGGGGCCCATCCCGAGCATCCCGTTCTCCGACTGCAACGTCACGTTCACCCCCGGCGGGATGAAGTTCGGCACCAGGGTCGGGATCCCGATCCCGAGATTCACATAGGTACCGTCCTTGAGTTCCTTCGCGGCGCGCGCCGCCATCTGATTGCGATCCCACATGATCAGACCTCCTCGCCGCGATCGGCACCGGCCGCACCCGGAACGGGGGCGTCGTCGCGCTTGCGCGTGGTGCGTTGCTCGATGCGTTTCTCGTGTTGCCCCTGGATCAGCCGGTGCACATAGATTCCCGGCAGGTGGATCGCATCCGGATCGAGGCTGCCGGTCGGCACGATCTCCTCGACCTCCATCACACAGACCTTTCCGCACATCGCCGCCGGCGGGTTGAAGTTGCGCGCGGTCTTGCGGAAGATCGCGTTGCCGCTCTCGTCCGCCTTCCAGGCCTTGACGATCGAGAGATCGGCGAAGATCCCGGTTTCCAGTATATAGGTCTGACCGTTGAACTCCTTGTGCTCCTTGCCCTCGGCGATCACCGTGCCGACGCCGGTCTTGGTGTAGAAGCCGGGGATGCCGTGGCCGGCGGCGCGCATCCGCTCGGCCAGCGTGCCCTGCGGGTTGAATTCCAGCTCCAGCTCGCCCGACAAATACTGGCGCATGAATTCGGCGTTCTCACCGACATAGGAACTCATCATCTTCTTGATCTGCTTGGTGTCGAGCAGCTTGCCCAGCCCAAAGCCATCGACCCCGCAATTGTTCGAGGCGATGGTGATCTGCCGCACCTTGCTCGCCACCAGCGCGTCGATCAGCAATTCGGGAATGCCGCAGAGCCCAAAGCCCCCCGCCGCGATCAGCATCCCGTCGAACAAAAGCCCGTCCAGAACCTCCGCCGCCGAGCTGTATACCTTCTGCCTCATTCACGCCTCCTTCTTGGTTTTGCGTTCCCGCGCTGGGCCAAAGCCGGCGCGCTTGCGCCAGTTGCTCAGGCTGCGGCGGTTAATCTCGATCCCCCGGCGCTCCAAAGTGGCAGCGAGTTGGGCATCGGTCAGCGGCGCCCCGGGGGATTCGGCCTGGATCAGCTCAGCGATCAGCGCTCCCACCGCTTCGCCAGAGAGATCCTCATGGCCGTGGCGGGCAAAGCGCCCGCGCCCGAACAGACTGTCCAGTTCGAACACCCGCACCGGCCCCTGCACCAGCAAGTCGGCGCGGATCCGCCCCACCGTGGTCTCGTGCAGCCCCAGCGCCGCGCCGACCTCGGCATTGCTCAGCGGCCGCAGATATCTCATCCCGTGCTCCAGAAATTTGCGCTGGTGATCGACGACATGGCCCGCCACCCGCAACACCATCTCGTTGCGGCGGCCCAACGTGCGGGCCAGCCAGCGCGCAGTGGCGCGCGCCTCGGCGTCTGCCGCGGCGCCAGGCCGGGCCACGATCTCCGGGGCGCTGGCACGGTTGAGCGCGACATGCCAGCACCCCGCAGGATCGCGGTGCACCAACAGATCGGGCGCGCGGCGCAGAGCCGGCGCGCTGTCGAAGCGGCTGCCCGGTTTTGGATCGAGGCCACGCAACGCGCGCACCATCGCCCCGAGCCGGTCGGGCGTGACGCCGCAGAGTTCGCACAGTTCCGGCGCCGCGCCACGTGCCAGTTCCGGCAGATGCGCCAGCAGAGCGCGCATCGGCGCGTCCAACGCACCGCGCTCCTCAAGCTGGAGCGCAAGACATTCCGCGAGCGAGCGCGCGAAAAGGCCCGCCGGCTCGACACCGCGTTGCAGTTTCACCAGAACTGTCTCGGCCTGTTCCGGCGGTGCCCCGGCTTTGCGGGCAATCGCGTCCAACTCCTCGCCGAGCCAACCAGAGGGTTCGAGCGCGGCGGTGAGGGCCTGCGCCAGAACGACATCCTCGTGGGTGTCGACCAGCAACCCGAGCTGCGCCTCGACATGGGCATAAAGCCCCAGCGCCTGCGCCGTGTAGGCATCGCCGTCGAAAGCCTCACGCCCGGCCAGCTCGCCGAGCAGCCGCCAGCCGAGACGCGGCGGCTCCCGCGCCTCCATCGGCAAAGAAATCTCCAACGCCGGATTTATGGCCGCCTCCTCGACCAACAGCCCGGCGAGGTCGGCATTGCTCAGTTGCAGCAACCCGATCGCGCGCTGCAGCACCTGCGTCAGCCGCTGCGAGAGGTGCTGGCTCTGATGCAGGCCGGGGCTCACGACACGCTCCACCACGACCGCCCCCTGGCGCGGAAACGGTGCCACCTCGGTGCCACCGCCCTCCCGGCGAGACGAGACTGCGGCCGGATCGCGCAGGTCATTCCCCCTCCCCGAACACGCCGCGGCTCAGACCTGGCCCGGCTCGAGCACGGTGGCATAGTTGGCCACCGCCGCGCCACCCATGTTGATCACCACGCCGAGTTCCGGAGCCTCGATCTGGATGTCCCCGGCCTGCCCGGTGAGCTGACGATAGCTCAGCGCATGCATCGATACGCCGGTGGCGCCCACCGGGTGTCCCTTGGCCTTGAGCCCGCCCGAGAGGTTCACCGGCAACTTGCCGCCGCGATAGACCGTGCCCTCGTCGAGCAGCCGTCCGCCCTGCCCCGGCCCGCACAGGCCGAGCGCCTCGTACATCAGCAGTTCCGCGATCGTGAAGCAGTCATGCACCTCAGCAAAGCTGACATCCTGAACGCCGATCCCCGCCGCCGCATAGGCCTGTGCCACGGCACGCTTCGGTCCCTCGAACAGCAGCAGGTCGCGGCGCGACATCGGCAGGTAATCCGAGACCTGCTCGGCGGCACGGATATGCGCCGTGCGCTGGCCCGCGGCGGGTTCGCCCGCCAGCACCACGGCCGCGGCGCCATCCGAGATCAGCGAGCAATCCGACAACCGCAACGGCGGCGCGATCAGCGGGTTCTTTTCGGTGATCTCGTTGCACTGCTCGAAGCTCAGGTCGCGCCGCATCTGCGCCAAGGGGTTGGCCAGTGCGTTCTTGTGGTTCTTCGAGGCGATCTTCGCCATTGCCACCATCGGGTCGCCGTAGCGCTCGGCATAGGCCTTAGCCGCCAGCGCGAAGACCTGCGGGAAGCTCAGATGCGCCTCCGCCTCGTCGCCCTGATAACCGGCGCTGGCGAGGGCCTTCGTCACCTCGGGGGTGGCGCGATGGGTCATCTTCTCGACCCCGACCACCAGCACCCGCTTCGCCCGGCCCGCGCGGATCGCGTTCATCCCGGCATAGAGCGCTCCCGAGCCCGATGCGCAGGCGTTCTCGACCCGCGTCGCCGGCTTGAAACGCAACCCGTCATCGGCCTGGTGGATCAGCGAGGCGGCGAAACCGTCATCAGCCATGCCGGCGTTGAAATGGCCCAGATAAACCGCGTCGATATCGGTGCCCGGGAGCCCGGCCTCGGCCAAGGCCTCGCGGGCGGCCTCCACGATCAGCTCCTCGAGACTGCGCGCGTCGAAACGCCCGAATGCGGTGTGACCGCTGCCGACGATGTGAATTCCAGTCATGTTCTCTCCTTTGTTTCGGCCCCGGCCACCTCCCTCTTTGGGACCACCGGAACCCCCGTTTGCCTGTCAAACCATGCCGGGACGATCCCTCGTCGTCGCTCCGGACAGGCTATAACCCCACGTTGGCGACCATACCGGCTTTGCCCTCCGTGAGCCGCGCTCGCGGCCACCGCCGCTCACCGCCATTCACCTCCGCGCGCCGTCGCGCAGGAAGCGCGGCTGAATCACGAAGCCCTCGGCGGACAACCCCTTCGCCACCTTCAGCGGCAACCGCTCGTTGAACCAGGCGCGCGTCGGCAGCTCGGGCCGGGACGCCGCCCCGCGCAGCGCCGCCGCGTCGCCGGGCAGATCGACCAGCAGGACGCGGATCTCGGCCTCTTCCTCGGGTCCGAGATCCTCGCCGATGAACACCAGCGCTCCGTGGCCCGGCGCGATCGGCCCGGAGGCCGGCCAGCGTGCCAGCCAGACCGGCGCATAGGCCACCGACTGCACGCATTGCACCACCAGCGGCGCGCTCACGCCCTCGACCTCGACGATGCCCTTGAGCCGCATCAGCCGGCCCTCGTAGCGCTGCAGGATCTCGCCGATGCGTAGCGCGAAACCGCGCCAGGCCAGCGGCGGCAAGGTGACCGAGAAGCTGCGCAGCCGGTCGGAATGATGCGAATGCACCGGCGCAAGCGCGGCCCCCGGCGCGGAGGGAGCCGGGACGAACCCCAGCCAGTCTCCCAAACCCTCCGGCGCCTGCTCGGCCGCGTAGAGCCCACCGCCGAACAGCGCCGCGGGGTCGGCCCGCGCAGCATCCAGCAGCGGCGCGGTTGGGTTGAGCTCGGCCAACCGCGCGCGCAGCGCCTGGCGCGCGGCGGGCGTCGCCAACGGTGATTTCGACAGCACCAGCCGGTCGGCCAGCACCGCCTGCGAGCGCGCCTCGGCATGGCGGGCCAATTGCTCTGCGCCATGCATCGCGTCGACCACCGTCACCACCCCATCGCAGAAGAACCGCGCCGCGACATAGCGATCCTCCATCAGCGCGCGCACCACCGGCAGCGGGTCGGCCAGCCCGGTGGTCTCGATCACCACCCGGCTCACCGGCGCGATCTCACGCCGCGACATCCGCTCGTGCAAACGCTTGAGCTCGGTGATCAGGTCGCCCTGGACGGTGCAGCACAGGCAGCCCGAATCAAGGATCACCAGCGCCTCGTCGATTCGTTCGACAAGGTGGTGATCGACGCCGATCTCGCCGAACTCGTTGATGAAGATCGCCGCGTCGCCCATCTCCGGGGCGGCCATCAGCCGGTTCAGCAGCGTGGTTTTGCCGGCCCCGAGGAACCCTGTCAGCAAAGTGACCGGGATCCGTCCGCGCGGGCGCTGGTTGACCAGGACATGCGGCGGCGCATCCGTCGTCATCGGTGAAATCCTCCCTTTCTCCACCCTCTGGGAAGCAAGTTTCTTTCCAGACCGGCCGCGCGCCGGGAATCCGGGCCCTTGCAGGAAAAAGGCCGCGACAGTCGTCCGATCGATGGAGGCAAAGGCGCCCGGAACCGTCCGATTTCCGGACGCAACGCCGCAAATGCACGGCCCGGGATGCTGCAACCGCGCGGTTCCGGCCAGCGTGAAACCCGCCCGCGCAACCGCGCCACTCCGCAGGTTTGTTTCCCGGTTTTTCGCCAAAGCCCGAAACATGGGCTTTATTTTTCTGGCCCGGGCAGCAAAGCGCGTTAGACTGGGCGCAGGAGGAATGGTGCACGAGCAGCCCGGTCTCGGCTTCGTATCCGCATCCGTCAAGCGCCCCAGGAAGGGGGTGCGTGGAGGCGCCGGAGGCTGACTGCTTTGCACCCAGAGGGAGAGGCAAATATGCCCGGAACCGAGTTGCGGCAGCGTTTTTCGCGCCCGGAGAACGACCATCACATCATGCGCTCCTGGGAGCGTTTTCTGGGCGGAGAGGAGCCCGGATCGGACACGTTGCGCCGGTTGATCGGCGCTTCCTGGCGGCGCTGCCATGGCGAGGTCGATCCGACCCGCGACCAGGCACCGCCACCGATGCCCGGCGAGGCGCTGCACGGCGTGCTCGAGGGCAATGGCGAGCTGATCGCGGCGAGCGGCACGGTGATGGCCTCGGCGCGCGATTTCCTGTCCGAGACCGGCACTGTGGTGGTGCTCACCGATGCCGCGGGCGTGGTGCTCTCCGTCGAGGGTGACACCGCGCTGCGCGGGCGCACCGAGAACATCCACCTGATGCCCGGCGCAAGCTGGAGCGAGGCGAGCTGCGGCACCAACGCGATCGGCACCGCGCTGCAGATCGGCCAGCCGATCCAGATCCATTCGGCCGAGCATTTCTGTTCGGGGATCAAGCGCTGGTCCTGCTCGGCCAGCGTGATCCGCGATCCGGTGAACCAGTCGGTTCTGGGCGCAATCGATATTTCCGGGCTCAACGACAGCTATTCGCGCCATTCTCTGGCGCTCGCGGTCGCCACCGCGGGGCGGATCGAGAACCGGCTGGCCAAGCATGAGATGGGGCTGCGCTACCGGCTGCTCGACCAATATCTGCAGCGGCTGGGCGCGGTCGGACGCGACGGGTTGATCGTGTTCGACCGGCACGGCCGGGCGGTGAAGGCCAACGAGCGCGCCGCCGACCTGATGACACGGCTGGCCAAGGATCGGGTCGAACACGGCGCGACGATCCGCGACCTGCAGATGCCCTGGCACAAAGGCCGGATCGATCCTCAGCAACTGCCCAACTGGATCGATCGCGACTGGATCGAACCGGTGCAGGTCGACGGCGACCGGCTCGGCGCCTTTCTCGTGCTCCCCGACAAGAGCGCGCTGGTGCGCCGCAACTCGAGCCATGTCGTGGCCAATCCCGGCAGCGGCCCGTCGGACGCGTTCGGCCAGCTGATCGGGCAAGCGCCACGCTATGTGGCGGCATTATCGCGGGCGCGGCAACTGGTGCGCAGCGCCGCCCCGCTGTTGCTGCTGGGCGAGACCGGGGTAGGCAAGGACGCCTTCGCCCGCGCTTTCCACGACAACGGCAGCACCGCCAAGACGCCTTTCGTCGCGGTAAATTGCGGCGGCTTCTCGCGCGAGCTGCTGACCTCCGAGCTGTTCGGCTATGCCGAGGGCGCCTTCACCGGGGCGCGCCGCGGCGGCATGATCGGCAAGATCGAGGCGGCCAATGGCGGCACGCTGTTCCTCGACGAGATCGGCGAGATGCCGCTCGATCTGCAACCGCACCTGCTGCGGGTACTGGAAAGCGGGGAGCTTCACCGGATCGGCGAGACCCGGCCACGCAAGGTGGAGTTCCGCCTGATCGCAGCCACCAACCGCGCCCTCAAGAGCGAGGTACAGGAAGGACGGTTCCGGATGGATCTCTATTACCGGATCGCGGTGACAACGCTGGCCTTGCCGGCGCTGCGCGAGCGGCGCGAGGATCTGGCCCCGCTGGCCGAACACCTGCTGGCGCAGATCGCCGCGCGCTACCAACGCCCTGCCCCGCGAATCGCTCCGGAGGCGTTGCGGGCGCTTCACGACCACGATTGGCCCGGCAATATCCGCGAATTGCGCAACGTGCTGGAAAGCGGCCTGCTGATCTGCGAGGGCGAAGAGCTACGCGCCGAACACCTGCCGCCCGACCTGTTCGACACCACGCCGCCGCCGCTGCTGGCGACCGGTAACGGCCCCTGCCCCGGAATAAGCCCGTTGGAACTGGCCGAACGCGAGGCGATCCTGCATTCGGTGCGGCTGCACCAGGGCAACCTCACCTCGGTGGCGCGCGACCTCGGAATCGCCAAGAGCACGCTCTACGTGAAGCTCGACCGCTTTGGGCTGAAGGAAAGCGTCGCAATCCTGCGCACCGGAGAGCGCTGAGCACAACGCTGAACACCCGGGCCGGAACCAGGCCGGATCGGAAAAAGAACCGGCGGCGCGCTTTGGGAGGAGGAGGAAGAGAAAGCGCGCCGCCGGCTCCGCTCAGCTCCGCAACCGGGCGAGCGCGTCGAGAACCGCCTCGGGGACATGCCCCACGGGGATCTCGGCGAAGCGGAACAGGCCCGTGACCAGTTCCGGCAGTGGTTCACCGGCGAAGAGCGGCGCGCTCACATCGCACCCCCGCGCCGCCGGTGCGGTGCCGATCGCGGCGTTGAACAGCCCCTCCGAGCCCGGCGTCACGTCGCGCCCGACCACCGCCCAGCGGTAATGCCGCGCGGCATTGAGCACCGGCGTGTAGCGCTCTGCCGGGCCGGGAATCTCGCCCTCGACCAGCAGCAGACCACCGACCGGGCGCGTCGCCACGCAGCGCAAGAAGTCGGCGGCATACATCGCCGCATCCTCGACCAGATCGTCGTCGAGTTCGGGCTCGCGCCCCGCCGCGGCTTGGGCCCAAGCCATCCAGGCCCCTGGTGCCGGCATCGAGAGCACCAGCGGAACCTGGCCCTGCAAATGCGCCCCCACCGCCTCGGCCACCTCGTCGATCAGCCGCCGCGGCCCCTCCTCCTCCAGCATCCGCCGCATCGGATAAGCGGCGCGTTTCTTGGCTCCCATCTCGGTTGCCAACCCGGGCGCGCGGGCCAACCAAGAGGTGAACATCTCGCCCAGATCCACCACCGCCACGTCGGCGCGCAGCAGGCCTCGCGCCTGGGTGAAGAAGGAGAGGTATTTCGCCGGCCCGCCGGCCCAGGGATCGCCGCCCTCACCCAGCAGAAGCCGCCGGGCATAGCCCGACGACTCCAGCCAGACCCGCAGCGATCCGTTCAGATCATCCGCGAGAGAGGCGCTCACTGCTTCTCGTTCCCGCCGATGCCGGCCGCCGCGAGCCGCGCTTCCAGCTCGGCGATGCGCACGTCCTTGGGGTGGCGCATATAGTTCGGCCGGGCCTCGTCGCCGCGCCGGGTGATCTCGGGCGAGCCCATGTAGAGCGTGCCCGTGTCATCGCCCCAGCAGCCGAAATATTGTAGATGCGCCGGCGGCTTGGGCTTGTTCCACGCCTTGACGAACTCGGCATAGGGCACCGAGCGGGCGATCCGCGCCTGGCGTTCGGCGGCGCGCGCCGCCTCGGTCGCGTCGAAGTCGATCGCCAGCGTCTTGGCGTCGAACACCACCTTGTAGAGCCGTGCCGCGACCTCGGCCGACATCAGCCCTTCCTCGATGTCGCGGATCACGCCCACCGGATCGCGCTCCAGCAGGTCGCCATAGCCGGCACCCGCCCCCTGGCTGATCATGTAGAGCTCTCCGCGTTTCGAAATGTCGAAACCCAGCCCCATGTGATGGGTCGAGTATTTCGCCGCCTCGAAGGGGCGCTCGTTCATCAGCTCCTCGATCGAGTGGCGGAACTTCTCGGGCGTCTCCATCAGAATGTCGTAGACGTCGACCCCCTCGACCTTGCACAGCGGATAGGTGCCGCAGGCATAGCCGCCGAACAGCCCCTGCAACGGCGGGATCTTGGCGCCCTGGGCGGTGGTCATGAAGCCCCACTGCTCGGAATCCTTGGTCGCCACCATCATCGTGTAACCCTGGCCGCCACGATACTTACCCGGCGCGATCGCGTCGCGGGTCATCTTCTTCGACACCAGTTGCAGGAAGGGCACTTCCTCCTCGTTCAGCTCCTGCTCGCCGATGTCGGCCATGGTCGCGAAGATCGGCGCCAGCGCGTGCTCGCCGTCGCGATCCACCGTGGCCCCCGCGCCCATCCCGTTGAGATCGGCGCAGAGATTGCCAAGCGTCTCGCCGTGCTGGCTCACGCCGCCCCAGATGAAGGTATTGATCATGTTGAAGGTCGGGGCATGGACCTTGGTGAACTTCTCCGGGCAGGAATAGAGGAATTTCGCCACCGCGTGCTGGCCCGCGGTGAAGCCGGTGAAGATCGACATCAGCGATTGCGAGTTCGGCGCATCATAGGAGCAGTTCACGATCGAATGCGGATCGGTGATCACCTCGATCGGCGCGAAGGCTGCCTGCCCGCGCGGCAGGTCGGGCCAGACGTAGCACAGGAAGACCTGCGCCAGCATGCCCTTCAACCCGGCGACGATGGTGTTGGTGGCGCGGTTGGTGAACTCGGGGCTCGAGCCGCGGAAGTCGAAGATCAACCGGTCGCCGGCCTTCGTGAGCTTGCAGTTGATCTTGACCACGCAGTTCTCGCGCAGCGTCGAGTCCTGGATGATGTAGGTGCGCACCGTCATGTCCGGCCATTCTGAGATCCGGCGCTTCACCTCGGCGCGCACATCCTCCATGGTCAGCCGCAGCGTGGCGACCAGCGCCTGGGGCCCGTCGGTCTTCAACGTCTCCTCGATGCGCTGCTTGATGCGCAGGCAGGCGAAGAGCTTCACCTTCATGTCCTCGTATTGCAGCTTCGGCTCGCGCACCGAGTTCTGCAGGAAAGTCAGGATGTCGCGCTTGATCTGGTAGTTCTCGACCACCTTGAACGGCGACATCTTGAGCCCCTCGTCCGAGGGGCTTTCCGCCATCGAGGGCATGCCGCCCGGTTCGATCGCGCCGTTCTCACCCTCGTGCACGGTCGAGGCGACCCAGCAAACCAGCTTGCCCTCGTGGAAGATCGGCAGAATCATCGACTGGTCGGTATTGTGCACGTTGCCATAGCGGGAGTCGTTGTGGATGAAGCCGTCGCCCTCCTTCACGCCCACGGTCGGGTCGTTCATCCAATTCTTGATGATGAACTTGATCGGGTGGTGCACCAGCGCCGAGAAGATCAGCACCCCGCCGGCCGAGGCGATCGCGAGGTCGCCGCTGGCCGAATAGACGCCGGTGATCACATCGCCCCATTTCGCGCCCGGGGCCGCGCCCATCTGCTCGACCATCTCGTAGCCTTCGTCGCAGCCCGATTGCAGCCGGTCGCGGATCTTGGCGATGACGTGGCTGTCCGAGACCTTGCCGATCGCCGCCGCCTCCTGGGCGTCGCGCGGCATCAGGTCGTGGTTCTGCATGATCTCCGGGTCGGGCCCGAGGAACAGCGTGGTATCGTCGAGGAACTTCTTGATCAGATTGATTTCCCCGGCGGAAGGCAGCTTGCCCTTGCTCATCTCGTTCATGGATTTCTCCTCCTGTCGTGTTGGGACTTTCCCCGACGCGCTCCTCCGCGCCAGGGAAGCATGGGTCAGTTCACCGGAACCGACGCTTCGTTGCGCAAGAACCACGAGGCGTCCTGTTTCGCGGCGACATAGGTCCAGCCCGGATTCACGAGGAAGGTTGTGACCTCGGAGGCGATGATCGCCGGCCCCTCGATCTCGACGCCTGGGGCGATGTCCTTGCGCGCCCAGACCGGGGTGTCGAAGGCCCCCTCGAAGCCGACAAAATGGCAGCTGCGACGGCTCGATGGCTCCGGCGGCAGCTTGCGCTCGGCTTTCGGCAACGGTTTGATGTCCTGGAATTTCACCGTCTCGTGGCGAGCATAAGTGGCCACCCGGATGGTGTTGATGCGGATCCCCGCCTCGGGCGCCTGGCTGCCCTCGCCGAAGCGCTTGCCGTAATCGTTCGAGAATTGCGAGATGATCGCGAGCACGTCGCCGGGGCCGTGCACCTCATGGCTGGGGATCACCGCGGTGGTCTGCACCAGCTGGTTGCCATAGCGCATGTCGAGTTCCAGGTCGTGCTGGATATCCTCGGACTTGACGCCCTGGCGCAGCAGGTCCTGCCGACCCTTCTCCTTCAGCTCGGCCACGATCGCGTTGAAGCGGTCGTAATCGTCGAAGATCGCCCGGCTGTTGCTATCGTAGAGCACCATGTAGAGCGATTGCTCGTGGATATGCAGCTGGTGCATGTTGCCCGCGCCCACCGCCGAGAACACCGAGGACAGCGGCGGCGCCAGGATCTTGTCGATATTGAGGTTCTGCGCGATGCCGCAGCAATGCAGCGGGCCGTTGCCGCCATAGGCCAGCATGGTGAAATCCTTCGGGTCGTAGCCGCGCGCGCGCAGCTCGGTGAACAGCCCGTTGGCCATGTTGTCGTCGACCTTCTCGCGGATCAGCTTGGCCGCCTCGATCACCTCGCAATCGAGTTCGTCGCACAGCGTGTCCTCGATCGCCGCCTTGGCCCGGCGCGGGTTGAGCGGGATCGAGCCACCGGCATAGTTCGCCGCGTCCAGGTAGCCCAGCAGCAGGTCGGCATCGGTCACGGTCGGCTTCATGCCGCCACGGTCGTAGCAGGCCGGCCCGGGGTCGGAGCCCGCGCTTTGCGGGCCGCATTGCACGGTCTTGTACACCCGGTCGTAGGAGGCGACCGAGCCACCACCCGCGCCCAGCGTCACCAGATGGACCATCGGCACCGAGACCAGCCAGCGGTCGATCACCGGGTTGAAGTCATAGTGCTTCACCCCGCCCTCGACGACGATTCCGATGTCGTAGGAGGTGCCGCCCATGTCGGTGGCCACGACATTGCCAAGCTCGGCCTGCAACGACAGATGTTCCGAGGCGCCGATACCCGAGACCGGGCCCGAGTGGATCGTCTGCAGCGCGTCGGTCGAGTTCAGCTGCGCCATCCCGCCCGAGTTGTGGATCACCAGCATCGGCTTCTCGTAGCTATGCGCGCGCAGATTCTGCTCGAGCGCGGAAAGCGCGTGATACATCGTCGAATGCAGGAAGCCATCGACGATGGCCGAGGTCGAGCGCACATATTCGCCCTTCCGGCCCGCCACCTGGTGCGACAGGATCACCGGGATCGCGCCCAGCAGGTGAGAGGGATATTCCTCGAGCAGGATCTCCTCGATGCGCTGCTCATGGGCGGGGTTCACCACCGCGTTCACCAGCGCCACGACGATGATCTGCGCGCCACGGTCGACCAGCTCGCGCAGCTGCCGGCGCACGTCTTCCTCATCGAGCGGCATTACCAGCTTGCCCTGGAAATCCAGCCTCTCGCGCACGCCATAGATCATGTGCGGCTCGACCAGCGGGGCGGGGCGCCGCGCGTTGGGCATGTCCTGCTTACCCAGGTCGTCGAGCCCCTCGCCATAGCCGCGCGCGCGGCTCAGCGGCACGGTCGCCTCGTAGCCGGCGGTGACCAGCATGCCGATCTTCGGCCCCTTGTGCTCGATCAGCGCGTTGGTGCCCAGCGTGGTGGCGTAGCGCACCGAGTCGACCTCGCCGAGGATCTCCTCGAGCTCCAGCCCCAGCGTGCCGCAGGCCTTGCCCAGCGCCTCGTTGAAGCCCATCGCGAGATTGTGGTGCGTGGTCAGCGCCTTGGTCTCGATATACTGACCACCCCAGACGACGAAGCAGTCGGTGAAGGTGCCGCCGATATCAACGGATACACGTTTCATGGTCTCTCCCTTTGTTTCTGCGGATACCGGGGCGCTCCTGCGCGCCGGGCCCGGCTTCCTGTCCTGATCGGCCCGCCCCTGCCGGGCGGACCGCGGCGATACTCAGTGGCTGTGACCGCGCCCGGCCACCACGGCGGGCCCGGCATCGGGCAAGGTCTCCTCGCCGCGCGCCGCCCATTGCGCCTTCAGCGCCGCGACATCGACCTGCATGTCCCACAGCGGCGGATGGCCTGGAATCGCATATTCGGTCTCGACCTGGGTGCCGCAATTCGGGCAGCAGAATTCCAGGATGCGCACCCATTCCGGGTCCGGGCTGAAGGTGAAGCGATACGTCTCGGGGTCGATCACCGACGGGTGGATCTCGCGCGGGTCACGATCATGGACCAGCAGCCCCTCCTTGTAGTTGCCCGAGGCCGGCGCGATCACATGATCGCAGACGCGGCATTCCCATTTCTCGGTTTCCAGGTCGATACGCAGATATTCGGTCATCGGAACTTTCATCGCTCTCACTCCTCCCGGTCCAGAATGACGTCCCCAGCCTCGGAGACGGTCATGAGCCAGCCCGCGGGGATGCGGGCGGTAAAGAAATCCTCCTCGAGAATCGCGGGCCCCTCGGCCCAGTCGCCCGCCGCCATCGCGCCTAGGCTGTAGACCGGCAGCGCGACCCGTCCGGCCTCGGTCAGCACCTTGCGGTTGGCCGAGGCCTTCGCCTGGGTCTTGCGGGTGATCGCGACGTGGCGCGCATCGCCCCGGCGCAGCGACTTCACTGCGACCAGCTCAAGCTCAAGCTCCGCGGCCCCGGCCAGTTCGGCGGGGAAGCCCGCCCCCTCGGCCAGTGGCAGCGTCGTCTCGCCCGCCGCGCCCTGCGCCACCAGTTGCGCCAGCACGCTGTAGCTGCCAGGCTCGAAGCCCTCGGCATACATGTCACGCGCCGCCTTGGTGGTGAGCGCGTCGAGCGCGGTCTTCAGGCTCGCGTCGTCACGCCCATCGAGGCTGACCACGTAGCGTTGCGAGACGTCGCAGGAGCCGATCCCGTAGGCCGAGAACACCGCCGCCATCGCCGGCATCGCCACCCGCCTGATCCCGGCCTTGTCGGCCACGCCGCAAGCAAGCAGCGGCCCGGCGCCACCGAAGGCCATCATCACCGTGTCCAGCGCGATCTTGGTGAAGCGATGCAGTTCCTCGGCGACCTTGGCCTCGAAAGCATCGGCCATCATCAGCACTGCGGTCTCGACATCGACGCCCAGCGGATCGGCGATATTCGCCTTCACCGCCGCCTCGGCACGGGCCATGTCGAGCCCCATGCCGCCGCCGAAATAGGACGCCGGGTCGAACAGCCCGGCCAGCAGGCTGGCATCGGTGATCGTCGCCTCCTTGCCGCCGCGACCGAAACAGGCGGGCCCCGGCAGCGCGCCGACGCTCTCGGGGCCGATCACGATCTTGCCGTCGACAACCTTGAAGACCGAGCTGCCGCCGGCTCCGGCCGAGGAGATCTCGCACAGCGGGAAGGAGACCGCGATCCCCTCGACATGGCCGCGCCGGGTCTCGGTGACCTTGCCCTCGGTGCACTGGCCGATGTCGGTGGTGGTGCCGCCGACGTCGATCGAGACCGCGTCGCGGAAGCCATAGAGCGCCGAGAACGCCTTGACCCCTTCCATGCCGCCGCGCGGGCCCGAGGAATAGGTCTTGATCGCCACGGTCTTCGCCACCCGCGAGGCGTCGCCGTCGTTACGGAAGATCAGGAGCGGGTTCTTGGTGCGGAAGTCGCGCAGCCGGTTCTCGGCCTGATACAGGAAGGCCTCCATCGACGGATGCAGGAAGGAGTTGATCAGCGCCGACCAGGCCCGGCGTGCCGGATCGCGATCCGCCGTCAGGTCGGAGGCGTAGAGCACCGGCACCGCGCCCAGCAGGTGACGCGGATACTTGCGCAGCGCGATCTTCTTGACCTTGTCCTCGAAGACATGCGCGCCCTCGCCGCCGAAGCAGATCACCAGCCGGTTCGCCCCCTGCGCGGTGAGCTGGTTGATCACCTTCACCACCTCGACCTCGGCCGCCGCATCGTCCAGCGTCGCGGTGTCGACATAACCGACCCGACCGCCCACCAGCGCCCGGAACACCTCGGGATCGAGCGCCTCAAGCGCCGCCGGCAGCGCCGTCGCGCCACTGTCGAGCACCAGCCCGAGCTTCGGCCCCTTACGCTCGCAGATCGCGTTGGTGCCCTGGGTGGTCGAGTAGCGGATCAGCTCCACCTCCTCGAGCAACCGCTTCACGTCGGTGGCGCCGTAAAGCACCTCGGACGCCTTGCCGAGCCCTTCGAAAAAGCATTTCGAAAGGTCGTAGGGGGTGGTCAGGACCTTGGTCTTGCGGATGCCCTCGTCCAACATGATGCACACGTCGGTCAGCGTCCCGCCATTATCGATGTTGATCTGAAATGCCATCGTGCATTTTTCCTCCCGTTCGGTGTTTTCGCAGGGAACGGACCGGCGGCATGGGTCTCCTCTCTCTCGGCCCGCGCTCCCTGCCAAGGGGGATGCAGCTTTCTTTCCGAATCCGGACAGAGAGGCCCAGAAACAATCCAACACACTGATTTATATATTTAATTTTTTATACGGAACATTTAATCCGCGCCCGACCGTCCGAAGATCGAACGTCGCGCTTCTCCGACCGTCCGTCCGGCAGGCGGCCGGATCAGCAAGCGGCGTGAGCTCGACCTTTTTCGCCGAATGACGACTCCGCCCCACAGCACGCCAGCCTCAGGCCGGGGCGACGCGGCACGGCCCGCGCCGGACGGACAATCGCCACCGGCCGGGGGCAAGACACCAGCATTTCACCGATGCCACTTTCAAAAACACGGGATGCGCAAGCGGCATTGCCGCCCTCCACGAACACGGGATACGCCAGACTATCGACCATATCCGCCAGCATCGCTTCGCTGGCGCAAGCCATGCACCCGGTCGCAATCACGAACGAGCATTGGCAACCCAAGATCAGACGCGGGTCCCCCGCGCCGTCGCGGCCTCGGTCATGGGCTTCAGAAAAACTCCAGATAACGTTCCGTTTCCCACTCCGAGACGTGGGCCATATAAGAAAGCCATTCTTCCCGCTTATAATCGAGCCATGCTGTTTTCATGTCAGCCCCGAAGACCTGTTCGGAAAGAGGATCCTCGGCAAAGGCCTCCAGCGCCTCACCCAGCGTTCGGGGCAATTGACGAATACCCTTGGCGCGCAGCTCATCTTCGGCGGCTTGATACATATTGTGCCTGTTCGGCTCGCCAGGGTCGGCGGCGGCGCGTACGCCTTCAAGACCCGCCGCCAGCACCATCGCCGCCCCCAAATATGGGTTGCAGGAACTATCCGCAGAGCGCAATTCAATACGCCAGCCCTGCGGCTTGCGGCCCATGGGCGGACTTGATAGGGGACGAAAAATCCTCAAACACGGCTATATGTTCGCCACGGCGGATGAAAGCCGTTGTTCGCATCGGACAAGTCGTGACCCAGATCGAGAAAACAACATTCCCCGCAAGCGTAAAGACAGCCCCGCAGGCCAAGCGGCGCATCGGCCGGCCGCGAAACGCCTCTGGGGACAATGTGCATATGATATTGCACATCGCGCTCGACCTGTTTTCGGCGCAGAATTATTCCTCGGTCACCATCAAGGACATCGCGCGGGCCGCGGGCGTCAATCCCTCCCTCGTGCATTATTATTTCGATTGCAAGGAGGATTTGTTCCTGAAGGTGGTGGAGTCCACCGCCAACAAAGCCTTCGATACTTTCGAGGCCATTCGCAACAACATCGTCGCCCCGCTCGATGTGCTCTCGCTCTGGATTGAAAACCATATTCTTCAGTTTGAGCTGATGCGAAAACTGATTCAGATAAGCCTCGATTACGCCACCACGCACGACCGTTCGCCACGCATCGATGCCGCCATCCATAAATTTTACCGGATGGAAGCCGAGGTGCTCGGCAGCGCGCTCGAACGCGGCATGGCTGATGGGGTATTCCGGCGCCGGAACGTGGAGGAAACGATCACCTTCATTTCCACTTTTCTCGACGGCTCACTGCTGCGGGCCGTCTTGTTCCCGCAAGACTTCGATCAACCGGCGGCGGTGCGGCATATGCGCCATGTCGTGCTGGATTATTTGCGCCCCGCCTGAACCCGTCTGCTGGATTTTACATTCCGGAAACGCCCCCCTTGGGCGTTCCAGCCCGTGCCGGTTACGCGCCTCAATACACATCCCTCAAATAACGCTTCTCCGCCGTGAGCCGTTCCGCATAGGCGCGCGCCGCCTCCGCCTCCATGCCGCCATGGTCGCGCAATATGCCAAGCAGCGTCTCGTTCACATCCTTGGCCATGCGCGCGGCGTCGCCACAGACATAGAAGCGCGCCCCGTCCCGCAGCCAGGCCCAGATCTCCGCTCCCGCCTCGCGCAGCCTGTCCTGCACATAGATTTTTTGCGCCTGGTCGCGCGAGAAGGCGGTGGAGAGCCGGTGCAGATACCCGTTGCGCGCCAGCTCCTCCAACTCCTCATGGTAATAGAAATCGCTCCCGGCCCGCTGCTCTCCGAAGATCAGCCAATTCCGGCCCTTGGCGCCACGGGCCTGGCGCTCCTGCAAAAACCCCCGGAACGGGGCAATACCGGTGCCAGGACCGACCATGATGATGGGAAGGGCATCATCCTCCGGCAGATGAAAATGGCCCGATGGCTGAATGAACAGCCGGGCCCGCGCCGCGCGGTCCGCCAGAAAGCGCGAGCACAGCCCCCCGCTCGGCCGACCCGCGAACTCATAACGCAGAATATTCACCGTCAGATGCACCTCGCGCGGATGCGCGCTCTGGCTGGAGGAAATGGAATAAAGCCGCGGCGTGAGCGGCTTCAGGGCCGCCAGCCAAGCCTCCGGCGCGGCGCGGACCGTGAAATCCGCCAGCAGGTCGCGCAACTGCCGCCCCCAGAGCCGGCTCTGGCGGGCGGGATCGTCATGCGCGCCCAGCCAGTCCGCAATCGCGGGGGTCAGCGCGGCGCAGAATGCCAGCAAGCCGGGCGTCAGACGGGATATATCGCGCGAAGCCAGAAGATCCGGCGCGAGACCGGTCAAACCGGCCATCTCTTCCAGCAAGGCGGGATCGTTTTCCGGCCAGATGCCCAACGCGTCGCCAGGCTGGTAAACCAGCCCCGAATCACCCAGCTCGAACACCAGGTGGCGCGTCTCTTTCTCCGAACCAGCCCCGTTAAGCCGCAGATTGGACACCAGCCGGGCCTCGAATGGATGGGCGCGGGAAATAGCCGGCGCCGTGGCCGCAGGCAGCGCGGCTTCATCCAGCCTCTCCTGGCCAAGGGCCGCTTGCGCCTCGTCCAGCCACTCAAGCGCCTTGTCATCCTCGCCGGGCTCGCAATTGCGGCGGCACAATAATGGCCGCGCGCCCAAGGCCGTCAACCGCGCCTCCAGCCCCGCGCCGAAGCCGCAAAACTGGGCATAGGCGGAATCCCCGAAGGCCAGCACACCAAAGCGCAGGCCATCCAGGCACGGCGCATCCGCCGCCATCAGGTCACGCCAGAACCGCGCGCCATTATCCGGCGCCTCGCCATCGCCAAACGTGCTGGCGAAGAACAAAACATCGCCGGAGAGTTCGGCGGGGGCGACATCGTCCATCGCCTTCGCCTCGGCATGGAGGCGCCGCGCCGCCTCGCGGGCATGCCCTTCCGCCGTGCCGGTTTGCGAGGCATAGAGGATGGTCACGGGCGCGCCTGTCCGCGCCACCGGCGCGCGCGAGAGCAGCCCCGCCAGCACGCCGTTGAGATAAAGCCGCCGTTCCGGCGCCACCGGCGCGTTGTCGGGCAAAACCGGCACCCCTTCGGGGTTCAACCCATGGCCTTGCAAAAACCCGTGCAGATACAGCCTCTCATCATCCGCCAATGGCGCGGGCCGCGGGCCCAGCAACGCCCGCAAGGGGGCCAGCGCATCCGCCGCCGCGCCCTCCTCCTGGGGAAGCTCCTCCCGCGAGGGTGCCGCCACGCGCGTCAGCGCCACGGCGCAGAATTTATAGGCCGGCTGCAACGAGGTTCCATCCACGGCCTCGCTGGTGATCTGGTTGATCGCCAGATCCTCCCCGAACACATCGTTCCAATGAAACGGGACGAATAAGCAACCACGCCGCACAGTCTCACTGACCAAGGCGGGCAGCACGGCGCGGCCACGGCGTGACCGCAATTCCAAGATCTCGCCCGTCCGCACCTCCAACATCTCCGCGTCCAGCGGATGGATCTCCACGAACGGCCCGGGATTGAGCTTGTTCAGGATGGGCACCTTCCCGGTCTTGGTCAGCGTGTGCCATTGATGTTGCAGGCGGCCGGTGTTGAGAATGAAAGGATATTCGTCGTCCGGCAATTCAGCCGGCGGCAGGCAGGGGCGGGGAAAAAACACCGCCTTGCCCGAGACGGTGGGAAAAACCGGCGCACCGCTTTCCATATAGCGAATCGGGTTGCGTGGTCCGGCTTGCGGCCCCACCGGCCATTGCAGGGAGGTCTCACCAAGCCGGGCATGGCTGGCGCCGGAAATATCGTAGCCGGTATACGGGTTGGAAAAACGTTTGATCTCGTCAAAGATCTCGGCGGCATTCGCATAAACGAAACCAGGATACCCCATGGCGGTGGCCACCTCCGCCACCCATTGCCAGTCCGCCAACGCCTCGCCGGGGGGTGGCACCGCCTGGCGGGCAAGGGTCATGTTGCGTTCGGAATTCACCATCACCCCGTCGCTCTCGGCCCAGAGCGCGCCCGGCAGGAGAATATCCGCGTAAGGGGCGGTTTCCGTCTCCTGATACGCATCCTGGGCGATGACCAGCTCCGCCCCGCGCAACCCGGCGACAACACCCGCGCGCGCGGGCATGCTGGCCACCGGATTGGTGCAGATGATCCAGCAAGCCTTGATGCGGCCTTGCGCCATTTCGGCGAACATATCCACCGCGCCGATGGCGGGCGCCGCGCGCAGCGTGCCCGGCGGCAAATTCCAAACGGTTTCGGTAAAAGCGCGGTCTTGCGCATTCTGCGCCACGCGCTGGCCAGGCAGGCCAGGGCCCATATAACCCATCTCGCGGCCACCCATGGCGTTGGGCTGCCCGGTGAGGGAGAACGGCCCGGCTCCTTCCCTGCAGATGGCCCCCATGGCCAGATGCAGGTTGCAGAGCGCATTGACGTTCCAGGTTCCATGCACGCTCTGGTTCAACCCCATCGTCCAGAGACCGACCAAGCGTGGGCTGCGCCCGATCCATTCCGCCGCCTGGAGAATATCCGCCTCGGCCAGCCCGGTCATCCGCGCCACGCGCGGCAAGGTGTATTCCGCCAGCAACGCCGGCATCGCCTCCCACCCCTCGGTATAAGCGGCGATAAAGGCAGGGTCGGTTTTGCCCGCCTCATGCAGCAGGCGCAAAATGCCGTTGAGCAGGGCGATGTCGCTGCCCGGCTTGAGCTGCAGGAACAAATCCGCCTTTTGCGCCGTGGCGCCATGGCGCGGATCCACCACGATCAGCTTCGCCCCCTGGCGCACCCGCTCCAGCAGCCGCAGGAACAGGATCGGATGACAATCCGCCATGTTCGCGCCAACGACCAAAAACGTATCGGCATGGTCGAAATCGTCATAGGAGCCAGGCGGCGCGTCCGCGCCCAGGGAGAGCTTGTAGCCCGAGGCCGCGCTGGCCATGCAAAGCCTGGAATTCGCCTCGATATGCCGGGTGCCGATAAAGCCCTTGGCCAGCTTGTTGGTGAGATATTGCGCCTCCAGCGTCATCTGGCCGGAGATATAGAAGCTCACCGCATCGGGCCCATGCGCGGCGATAATCCCGCGCAGGCGCGCCGCGATCCGTTCAATCGCCGCGCGCGCGGGCAAGGGCTGGGGCTCCGCATCCCGCGAGGGGCGCATCAAGGCCCCGGTCAGGCGCCCCTGCGTCAGCGGCACATGGCAGCTCACCCCCTTGGTGCAAAGCCGCCCTTTATTGGCGGGATGGGTCTTGTCACCGCTGACCTTGACGATCCGCCCATCCTCCACATGCAGCATGATGCCGCACCCCACCCCGCAATAAGGGCAGATCGATTTGATGTCCTGCATGCTCATACCGCCCGCTAGGGCCGCCTCACGCGCAAAGGGCCGCCGGGGCCGCCACGGCGTGACGCACCGCCAGGGCCTCGCCGACCAGAACCAGCACCGGCCCGCCCCCCATTGCCCGCAGGGCGATGGGCAGGCTGCCCACCGTGCCATTGACGATACGCTCATCCGGCCTTGAAACATTCTCGATGGCGAGCGCCGGTGTCGCCGGGTCCAGCCCCGCCTCCACCAGATGCGCCGCGAACCCGGCAAAGCCCATCGCCCCCATATACACGGCCAGCGTGCCGCCTTTTTGCGCCAGGGCCGCGAAATCATGGCCCGGAATTGACCCGTCCGCCGCATGGCCGGCGACAAAATGTACCGCCCGGGAGACCAGACGCTGGGTGAGGGACAGCTTGAGTGAAGCCGCCGCGGCCAAGGCGGCCGTCACACCCGGCGCCACATCATAGCCGATGCCCGCCGCCTCCAGCGCGCGCATCTCCTCCGTGGCGCGGCCAAAGATCATCGGGTCTCCCCCCTTCAGGCGCAGAACCAGCCCGTCGCCCGCGCTGGCCTCACGCACCAGCAAGGCGCAGATCTCATCCTGCGTCATGGCATGGCGCCCGCAGCGCTTGCCGACATCGATGAGCTTGGCCGCCGGATTGGCGAGCGCGAGAATCTCCGCGCTCACCAGCGAATCATGCAGCACGACGCTAGCGGTTTGCAGAAGCCGCAGCACCTTGAGGGTCAGCAGCTCCGGATCGCCTGGGCCCGCCCCCGCGAGACAGACGCGCCTCACGACGACGCATCCAGCAATATACGGCCATTCTCGACCTTCACCGCATAACGCTTGGCGCACCCCTCGTCGGGTCCCTGCGCGGCTCCGGTTTCCAGCGAAATCACCCAGGCATGCAGCGGGCATGTCACGGCGGTGCCATGCACGATGCCCTGGCTGAGCGGGCCTTGCTTGTGCGGGCATTCATCGCGCAGCGCGAACACGCCGTCATCGGCCGTGCGGAAAATGGCGATATCGCCATGCGGCGTCTTCACGCAGCGCGCGCCCAGACGCGGAATGTCCGAGAGCGCGCCGACATCGGTAAATATAGAAACGGTCATGTCCATCACACCAGTTCCGTCAATGGTTGATATTGCCGCCGGTTTTTCGTGGCTTCCTCGGCCCAGGGGTCGCTCTGCGCGAAACTCTGCGCATACAGGAACTTGTCGTGGAGCGCCTGGCGGTTGGCCGCATCGTCGACGATACGTTCCCGCACATATTTCAGGCCGACCCGCTCAATCCACGGCGCCGTGCGTTCCAGATACCGCGCCTCCTGCCGATAAAGTTGCAGGAAAGCCCCGCAATACTCCAAAACCTCCGGCTCGGTGGTCACCTTGCAGAGCAGCTCCGTGGCACGCACCTTGATGCCGCCATTGCCCCCCACGTGCAGCTCCCATCCGGCTTCGGTGGCGATCACGCCGAAATCCTTGATCGTCGCCTCCGCGCAATTGCGTGGGCAGCCAGAAACCGCCAGCTTCACCTTATGCGGATGCCACGACCCCCAGGTCATCTTCTCCAGCGCGATGCCCATGGCGGTGGAATCTTGCGTGCCAAAGCGGCACCATTCCGAACCCACACAGGTTTTCACGGTGCGCAGCGCCTTGCCGTAGGCATGGCCCGAGACCATGCCCGCCGCGTTGAGGTCCGCCCACACGGCCGGCAGGTCCTCCTTCTTCACGCCCAGCATGTCCACGCGCTGGCCACCGGTGATCTTCACCGTGGGGATGCTGAATTTCTCGCAGACATCAGCGATGGCGCGCAGCTCCTTGGCGGAGGTGACACCGCCCCACATGCGCGGAATCACGGAATAAGTACCATCCTTCTGGATATTCGCGTGCAGGCGCTCATTCACAAAACGCGATTGCGAATCATCCTGATATTCTCCTGGCCAGTCGCAAAGCAGGTAGAAATTCAGCGCCGGGCGGCAGGCAGCACAGCCATCCGGTGTTTTCCATTCCAGCGCCTGCATCACGGCGGGAATGCTCTTGAGATTTTGACCACGGATGCGCTGACGCACCTCATCGTGCCCATGGCTGGTGCATTTGCACACCGGCTTCACCGCCGCGGGCTTGAACTCCGCGCCCAAGGTGAGCTTGAGCAGCCCTTCCACGAGCCCCGTGCAGGACCCGCAGGACGCGGAGGCCTTGGTACGCGCGCGCACATCGTCCACGCTGGCGCAACCTTCCTCGATGGCCTTGACGATGGTGCCTTTCTTCACCCCATTGCAGCCGCAAATCTCGGCATCCTCGCCCAGCAGCGCCAAGGTTTCGTTCGGGTCCGCCGTGGCGGCGGCGGGGCCGTAAATCACCGTCTCGCGCAGCGCGCCCAAATCCTCTCCATCCTTCAGAAGCTGGAAATACCAGTTGGAATCGGAGGCATCGCCAAAACACACCACGCCGGCCAGCCTGTTATCGCGCAGCACCAGGCGCTTATAAATCCCGCGCGCGGCATCGCGCAGCACGATGTCCTCCGCGCCGTCGCCACCCAGAAAATCCCCGGCGGAGAACATCTCGATGCCTGAAACCTTGAGGCGCGTGCCCGTCGCCACGGGCGTGAAAACGCTTTGCGCCACACCGGTGAGATGATCCGCCACGACCTTCGCCATGTCCCAAATCGGCGCCACGAGCCCAAAGCATTGTTTTTCAAACTCGATGCATTCGCCAATGGAAAATATATTGGGGTCGGAAGTGCGCATCGTGCCATCCACCTGGATACCCCGGTCGCATGCCAGCCCGACAGCGCGCGCCAACCCGGCATTGGGGCGAATGCCCACCGCCATCACCACCAGATCCGCCTCGATGCGCGTGCCATCCTTCAAAAGCACGGCGCGCACCGCGCCATCCTCACCCTCGCCTTCCAGGGCCTCGGTATTGGCGCTGGTGAAAATCCTCATGCCGCGTGCCAGCAATTTCTGCTCCAGCAAATGCGCGGCGGAGGCATCGAGCTGGCGCTCCATCAATGTGGGCATCAGATGCACCACCGCCACCTCCATGCCGCGCAGATTGAGCCCATGCGCCGCCTCCAGCCCCAGCAAGCCACCGCCAATCACCACCGCCTTGCGGCCCGGCTGGGCGATGGCCAGCATATCGTCCACATCCGCCTTGGAGCGGAAGGTCATCACCCCGGGGCGGCTGGCACCTGGCAGGGGCAACGCGATCGGGTTCGATCCCGTGGCGATCAGCAACGCGTCGTAGGGCCGCTCGGTGCCGTTCTGGCCACGCACAATCCTGGCCTCGCGGTCGATCCAGTCCACATGCTCACCCGCGATCAGCTCGATCTCATTCTCCCTGTACCAGTCGAGAGAATTGATCACGATCTGATCGAAGCTCTTATCTCCCGCCAGCAGCGGCGAAAGCATGATGCGGTCGTAATTCGGGTGCGGCTCGGCGCCGAACACCGTGATCTCAAACTTCCCTGGCGCGCGCGACAATATTTCCTGAACCGCGCGCATACCGGCCATCCCGTTGCCGATGACGACGAGTTTCTCAACGCTCATAGCGGTGTCCTTTCGGGTGTGAAGCCGGAGAGTCCAAGAGGGATTGTTGCCGTCCCTCTTGATCCTTGAACCGGCTCCGCTGATTGATAATCCAGATCAGATCCTGACGGAGCCTTCCGCGTAGCCGCGGGAGAAGCTGACACGCCATTCATTGCGGACGACATTGATGCCGATGAAGGCGACGAAGGCGAGCGCCGCGAAAATCAGGAACCCATATTGGTAAGACCCCGTCCATTGCTTGGAAAAACCGAGCGAGGAAGCCAGGTAGAAACCGCCGATGCCCCCCGCGCAGCCGACAATGCCGGTCACCACGCCGATCTCCTTCACATAACGCACGGGCACCAGCTGGAACACCGCGCCATTCCCCGTGCCCAGCGCCAGCATCGCCACCACGAAGCAGCCCAGCGCCATCTCGATGCTCGGCAGGCCAAAACTCACCGCCACCAGCGCCACGGCGGCAATGGGATACAGGATGGACAGCGCGCCAATGCCGCCGACCTTGTCCGCGAACCAGCCGCCGATCGGGCGGAACATCGACCCCGCGAACACACAAGCCGCGCTGGCATACCCCGCATGCACCGGCGCCAAGCCATACTGGGTGTGGAAATAAATCGGCAAAGACGAGGCCAGCCCGACAAATCCGCCAAACGTGACACCATAGAACAGCATGAACCAGTAAGTGTCCTTCATGCCGAGCACGGCGAGATAAGAGGCGAGATTCTGCTTTGGCCCCTGGTCCGGCGCGTCCTTGGCGAGAATGACGAACAGCACCAGCACCACCGTCATCACCCCCGCGGCCATGCCGAACACATTGGTCCAGCCAAAGGCCAGACCCAAGGCGGGCGCGAAGAGTGCTGCCAGCACGGTGCCGGAATTGCCCGCCCCGGCAATGCCCATCGCCTTTCCCTTATGCTCCACCGGATACCAGCGAGAGGCCAGCGGCAGCGCGATGGCGAAGGAGGCTCCCGCCATGCCGAGCACCACGCCCAAGCCGAGAATGGCGGCAAAGCCCGGCACACCGAAGATCCAGGCGGCGAGCAGCCCGAGGATCACCACAAGCTGCGAAAAAATACCTGCCTTCTTGCCGCCTATATGGTCGGCCAGCGTACCGTTCAGCAGCCGCAGCAGCGCGCCCGCCAGCACCGGCGTCGCCACCATCAGCCCCTTATGGGCCGGGTCGAGGTCGAGCGCCTTGGCGATCTGAATCCCCAATGGCCCCAGCAGCACCCAGCACATGAAACTAAGATCGAAATACAGAAACGCGGCCACCAGCGTCGGGAAATGGCCCGATTGCAGAAAGCTCTTGCCTTGAGCGTGAGTCATTGAACACCTGAAAACGACGCCGTCTCGCGCCGCACGCGGGCCCTCCTTGGCCAGCCACATAGAAGAGCGGGGCAACCCCGATCCGAACTTTCAGATCTCCCTTGACCGGAAAGCGCGCGGACTATGTTCCGCAAATCCGGGAAAAGCAGAAATAACACGCTCCACGCAACAAAAAAATCTTATAAAATGCACGACAAAAACATCAGTTGAACTGATTTTGATCATGAACGAGAAAAAATTCATCTATCTCGCTCATTTTTTATTCAATATACGTCTCATCCGGTGGCAAAGCCTCATCCTCCCCCCTGCCCCCGGCCAACTCAAACAGATCCGGGCGGTAGAGCCGCGCCGTCACCTCCTCCAGGCCGGCTGGCGCCTTGCCCCAGCGCCGCATCTGCCGCGCATACCATTGCGCCTGCCGAATGGATGGATAAGGCGCGGTAAAGGCAGGGCCGCCTTGCGTCTCGTCCAGCGCCTGGGCCAGCAGGCTCGCGGGCAGGTCGAGATATTCAGGCCGGGCCAGCAACGCCGCCAACTTCGCACGGCCGGCCGGCTCGGTACAGGCTTGCTGGGCGCGCAGCAGCACACGCAGCAGGGCGGTCAGCCGCTCAGCCCCACCAGAGGCGAAATCCCCGCGCAGGGCCAGACATTTTTCCGGATGGCCAGACCAGATGTCACGGCTGAGGCAGGCGGTGAAGCCCATGCCCGCATGCGCCGCCACCAGCCACCACGGCGCCCCGGCGCAAAACCCGTCAATGGCCCCCGCCGCCAGGCTGCCCACCATTTCCGCCGGCGGCAGCACGGTGATGTCCACATCGCGTTCCGGCATGACACCCTGGCCCGCCAGCCAATGGCGCAGCAGCAGATCATGGGATGAAAACCCATGCACCACCGCCAGACGCAGGCGCTTGCGCGCCGCCAGCGCCGCCATGCCATCATGTTCGAACACCTCCCGGCAGGCATTGGCCAGCGTGAAGCCATTGCCATTGGTCGAAAGGCTCATCGGCACGACCAGATCCACCGGCCGGCCGCGCAGCCCGGCGGCGCAGGCCATGGCCAGAGGCGGCAGCATCACCGCCCCCTCCAGCATCCCATAAGCCAGCTTATCGGCGATATTCGCCCATGACGGCTCAACCGACAATTCCACCCGCAGCCCCGCCTCGGCGAACATCCCCTCCTGGCGGGCCAAAATCACGGGCGCAGCATCGCATAACCGCAACAGCCCCAAACGGATCGGATCGTTCATGATTTATGTCCCCGCCTCGTCCATGCGGCCAGATAATCGGTGGCCACGTCGGCCAGGCGTTTCTGCTGGTCCATGGCCCGGCGCTGCAAAAAACGATGCGCGGCCGGCTCGCTCATCCGCTCCTCCTTCATCAGCAGGCGCTTGGCGGCATCTATGGCGCGGCGCTGCGTGGCCAGCTCCTCCACCTCCTGCAATTTCGCCGCCGCCACCTGGTTGCGCTGAAAAAACGCCACCGCCAGGCGCATCACCAGCTTGGCGGCGTCCGGCGCCACATCCTGGCCGTGATAAGAGCTGACCCCGGCGCTGATGGCTTCCTGCATGAAGCCGGGATCCTCACCGTCGAGAAACATCACCACCGGCGGGGCGGCGCTCTGCGCGGAGAGCGAGTCCAGCATGTCTCGGTCTGGCCGGGCCATGTCCACCAGCACCACGTCGGGGCGCAACCGCTCCACCTCCGCCAACAAGGAAACGTCTCCCGCCAATGAAATGACCGAAAAAGCAGCATCCAATTTCATCAACTGCGCAGCCAATGCCTCCCGGCGGGCCGTATTGGAATCAGCGAGCAGAATTTTCATGGCGACTGTCGGTCCATGCGGAAAACCGAGCAACTTCCTTGCCAGAAACAGCCTTCATACGGCCACGCCTTGGTTGCGGCACAGCAACGGACACAAGCCGCCGCCTGGCCAATCCCCCGGTTTCCCGGGGCCAGCACGGCATGGCCCGTGCAAAATTAAATTAACAATTCGTTACTCGCCTGTCCCGGGCGAGCTTTGCCCGCCAGACGCGCCCGCGCGGAAAAAACAGCCCCATCCTGAGACCACACGATTGATTGTCAAAAGAAAATTCCACGATTTCGCCCTTGGAAGAACAATTTTGTTCGCACACGAAAGTTTTACATGCGCACATGTTCTACTTTAACTAGAAGCCATGAAACCGCACCGGGCAACCCGTCTCAGGTGACATAGGGAGGCAAGCGCGCATGAGAACAGGACTGACCCGGATACTCATGAGCGCCTCGGCTCTGTGGCTGGGCGCCGCCTTGGCCGCGCAGGCCAATGACCTCGTCGATCTCGGCTATGCCAACGGCCTAGTGCTGCGTGGAACCGGCGCCACGCAATCGGTTTATTTCCCGCTGCCCGTGAATAGCCAGGGGGCAACGCTCGCCCTGTCCTTCACCGCCTCCGCGGCCCTGAACCAGACCTCCAGCATCACCGTCATGGCGGGCAACGTGCCTCTGGCCACCGTGCCGGACACGGCCGCCAGCCCCATCCAGATCCAGGTGCCCCCGCGCTTCACCCAGGGCGCCTTCCTCCAGCTTTCCTTCGTCACGGACCATGCCCGTTGCTACGACACGACGGCGGACTGGGTGGTGGTCCAGCCCGAAACCTCCCTGACACCCAAAGCCCCCAACCCGTTGGGCGTCGGCGATCTGTGGCGCAACGCCACGACCCCTCTGACCATCGCGGTGCCGGCCACCCCCACCCTGGCGGACATCCAGACCGCGCTGATCCTCTCCACCGCGCTGGTGGAGCGCGGCATCGCCCCTTATTTCACCAGCGACACCGCTCAGGCGAATATCCTGATCGACCCATCCGCCAAGGCGCTCGCCACAGCGCAGCCGGATGGGCAGCCATCGCGGATCGTGGTGCCCGACGCGGCCGCGGCGCGCGCCCTGGTGGCGGCGGCCCCCGCCCTGCGCGACCAGGCGCAAAGCCACGCCCATGCCACGCTGGAGCCCGCCGCCACCAGGGCGGCGCGGGGTGTGAGCTTCGGCGCGCTGGGGCTGGGGCCGATGAACATCGCCGTGCGCCACGATGCGCGGATGGATCTGGACCTGCCCTTTTCCGCCCTGCCCGCCAACCGCCACGCCACCGCCATCACGCTTTATGGCCATGGCATGTCCCTACCGCCGGGGCAGAGCGAAATCATCTCCCTCGAACTTGGCGGCAATGTCGTCTGGAGCCGCGCCTTCACGGGCACGGTGGCGCTCAACGGCGTGAAAGTGCCGCTGCCGCAACCCCTGCTCGATAGCGGCGCCAAGGTGCAGCTGCATGCCATCCGGCTGGGGCAGGTTGACGCCTGCGAGACCTTCACGCCGCTCACCTTCACATTGGACGATTCGACCCGGCTGACATTGTCGGACGGCCCGCCCTCGCCCATCCGGTTCGCCGGGTTCAACACCGCCGGACGCGGCCCGGTGCCGGTGCTCACGGATCTGCCGCCCGCGAGCCTGCCGCCCGCCTTGCCGCTCTTGGCCGAATTGCTGGGCGCCGCCGGCGCCAACCCCCTGGCGGTGACGGTCTCCGGCACGCAAACCCCGCCCACCAGGCCCTTCATCCTAGTGTCGCACCAAGCCACGCCGGTGGTCAGCATCGCCCCCATCCCGCAGACCAAGGGCCCGCTCGTGCTGCCCCTGCCCAACCAGCAGACCAGCGTGACCCTGCCGGACCATGGCGATGACAGCCTTCTGCAACTGGTCAGCGCGGGCAAGGGACCGGCTTATGTGCCAGGGCTGTGGCTGAACCCGGGCAGCCCGGCGAGCCTCGCCCAGGCCGCCCTGCCGGGAGACGGCAACGTGGCCCTGTATGACGGCGCCAACAGCCCGGCCACCTTCCTGACCACCCTGCACGACACCGTTCTGCCCGCCCAGCAGACCGACATCTGGGCGATCCTTCTGGATAACTGGAACATCGAACTGCTGGGTGCGCTCTGGCTCATCCTGCTGGTGCTGCTGGTCGTGCTGGTCGTGCGCCGGCGGAGGCGCGGCAAATGAGAGCTTGTCATGTTTACACCTTGGCCATGCTGTCGGCCCTGCCGGCGGCGGCCCACGCCGGCGCCTGGCCGGAGCCGGCCGGGCACTGGCTAATGATCGACAGCCTGAGCTATTATCAGGTCGGCGTCTCCGGCTACGACACGTTCGGCCGCCCCGCCGGCACGGGCACATACCGGCAGACGGAATTCTCCCCCTATATCGAATACGGGCTGAACAACCGCTGGACCATCGGCATGCAGCCACGGATGCAATATGTCAGCCAGTCCGGCCTGCCTGGCACCAAGAGCACATTCGGGCTGGTGCAATGGAATCTCTTCCTGCGCTACGCGCTCTATCAGGATAATTGGAACGTGGTCTCGGTGCAGGGGCAGGTGGGCCCGCCCGGCGTGGCCAATGGCGACGTGCCGATGCTGGCCCAGCCCAATGGCGAATATGAGGCGCGGCTGCTGTATGGCCGCGGCTTCGTCCTGCCCAATGGCTGGCGCGGCTTTACCGATCTTGAGGCTGGCTACCGGGTGGAGAGCAATGGCTGGGCGGACCAGGTCCGGGGCGATGCCACGCTCGGGCTGAACGTGACACCGGATTGGCTGTTGATGGCGCAGAGCTTCAACACCGTGAGCGTCGGCCACGCGCAACCCGGGGAATCCGATTATAATCTCTACCGTGTCGAATTCTCCGCCGTGCGGACACTGACCCCGCATATTTCCCTGCAATTGGGCGCCTGGCACGATGCCGGCGGCAAGGACATCGCCCTGGGCAATGCCGGCGTCGTGGCCGTCTGGCTGCGTTACTGAGCCATGTCCGACGCGCGGGGGTTCACCGAGCATGAATTACAGACACTAGCCGCCCTGCGGCAGGCGGAGCGCCTGACACAGGCCGAGCAGGACGAGGCGCTGCGGCTCAGCCAGCAATGGCGCTCGCCGTTGCCGGATGTGCTGTCCGCCATGTACCGGATCTCCAATTTCGACTGGGCGCGGCAAATGTCGAAAAGCTGCGACCTGCCCTTCGCCAATCTACGCGAGATCTGGCCGGATCCGGAGCTGGTGAACAAGGCCGACCGCGCCATCTATACCCGGCATGTCTTCCTGCCCTGGAGAACCGACCAGGATGGCGCCCTGGTCGTCGCCGCGCGCAACCCCGACGACCCGGCCATCCAGGAGCTGATGCGCGCGCGCCACCCCGACCGGACCATCCGCTATGCCGTCACCGGCAAATTCGACGTGATCTGGGCGATGCAGACCCTCTTCGACGACGATCTGAGCCTGAACGCACGCGAAGCACTTTATGATCGCGAACCAGAGCTTTCCGCTAAAACCACCATGTCCGCCGGGCAGAAACGCAGCCTGCTGGCCCTGCTGATTCTGCTGCTGCTGGGCTTGACGGTCAACGCGCACGCCACGCTGGTGGCGCTCTCCGCCCTCATCTCCGCGCTCTATGCCGCCTTGTTCCTGTTTCGCGGCATCCTGACGCTGATCGGCAGCGGCAGGCGGGTGGATCTGTCCGTCAGCCACGCGGAAATCGCCGCGCTGCGGGATGCCGACCTGCCGGTTTTCACCGTGCTGGTGCCGATGTACCGGGAATCCGAGGTGCTGCCCATCCTCGTCGCCTCCATCAGGCGGCTGGATTACCCGCGCTCCAAGCTGGATGTGAAGCTGGTGCTGGAATCCGGCGACAGCGAAACGATCAACGCGGCCCGCGACCTGGGCGCGGAGGATCTGTTCGAGATCATCCGCGTGCCGGACAGCCAGCCCAAGACCAAGCCGAAAGCCTGCAATTACGCGCTGCATTTCGCCCGTGGCGATTATACGGTGATCTTCGATGCCGAGGACATCCCCGAGCCGGACCAGCTGAAGAAAGTGGTGGCCCTGTTCCAGGCCTCGCCGAAAAATGTCGCCTGCGTGCAGGCCCGGCTGAATTATTTCAACCGCGACGATAATTTCCTGACCCGGATGTTCACGCTCGAATACAGCCATTGGTTCGATTATCTGCTGCCTGGCCTGCATGTCCTGAACATCCCCATCCCGCTGGGAGGCACCTCGAATCATTTCCGCACCGAGGTGCTGCGCGAACTGGGAGCGTGGGATCCCTACAACGTCACCGAGGACGCGGATCTTGGCGTGCGCCTCACCCAGGCGGGCTACCGGGTGGCGGTGGTGAATTCCACCACCTTCGAGGAAGCCAACGGCGTGCTGAAAAGCTGGATCAACCAGCGCAGCCGCTGGATCAAGGGCTATATGCAGACCTGGCTGGTGCATATGCGCCGCCCGGTGCAGCTCTACCGGCGCCTGGGCTTTATCGGCTTCGTCGGCTTTCAGATGTTCGTGGGCTTTCCCCCCTTCACCGCCCTGATCAACCCCGTTCTGTGGCTCACCTTCCTGGTCGCGCTGGTGATCGGGCCGGAACATGTGGCCGCCTTGTTCCCGCCGGCCGTTCTCGTCGTGGCCCTGTTCGACCTGCTGATCAGCAACGCGATGTATGTCTATTTCAATCTGGTCGCGGCCTCGAAACGGCAATGGTTCAATCTGGTGCCCTGGGGTCTGCTGGCTCCCGGCTATTGGGTGCTGCATTCGGTGGCGGCCTACAAGGCGCTCGGCCAGCTCATCACCAACCCGCATTATTGGGAGAAAACCCAGCACGGCACCTCCGCGCAAACACGCGAGAAAGTCGCCGCCCTGGCTCTGGGCGACACCCCCAAACCCGGCGCGGAGACAATGTGAGCGCCGGCACCGCCACCTTCGTCAGCTCGCGCCGGAAAGCGCTGCTCAGCAGGGGCTGGCGGGCGGGGTTGGCCGTGGGGCTGTTCTCCGCCCTGCTCTTCACCTTCGTGGGCAACCGCTTGCAGGTGCATGGCTACACCCCCCCCGGGCTGGAGCAGATCTGGAACAGCACGGCGCAGGACCCGCAGGTCGCCGGGCAATGGACGACGCAATTGCTGATCGCCCTGAGCCGGCTGCTGCCCGGCAGCTCGATCAACACGCTGACCGTGATGACCATCATCGGCGCATCCTTCGTCCAGGGCTTCATCGCGCACGATCTGGTCAGGCGTGGCTGGCAACCGGCACTGGCCGCACTGGCGGTTGGGCTGACGGGGCTGCACCCGGTCATACTCTACCTCGCCACCAACGGCTCGCCCACCTTGATCTATGCCATCGCCGCGAGCCTCACCATCACCGCGCTGGACCGGCTGGAAGCGATCGGCGACACACGATCCCTCATCGTGATGGGGCTCAGCGTGGCGCTGCTGTTCCTCACCTGGCCCAACGCCATCTTCTTCGCGCTGCCCCTGGCCCTGCTGCTGCCCCTGGCCTTCCGGGCGGGGCGCAGCGTCCAGAGCCTCGCCGCGATGTATCTCATCATCGCGGCCCCCAGCCTCATCGCGCTCAGCGCGGTGGCCATCGGCGGGGAACTTTTCGCCCTCTCCTGGGCCAGGACAATCGCGAGCTGGAGCTCGCCGCTGCACGGCAACAGCCTGGAGGTCGTCGCCCAATCCTCCTGGCTGCGCGCGTTCGGCGGCAAGCCCATGCTCGCCTTCCTGCAATCACTCGCGCTTTGCGCGGTCATCATGCCGCGCGGCTGGGTGATTCTGATCCGGCTGCTCATCCGGCCGACGGAACGCCGCCAGCCCGCCACGGGCCTCGCCGCGCTGCTTCTGCCCCCCTTGGCGGGAGCGCTAGCCACTTGGTTCTGGCAAACCTCCTCGGCCTGGAGCATGCTGGCCACCTCCATGCTCTGCTGCTCCGCCTGGGCGACGACGGTGCGCTTCCGCCGCGTGGAACAACGGCTCTGGCTGCTCTTCATCCTCTGCGGCGTGGTGGCGGGCTGGACCACCCCCTTGCTCTGGGGCGCGCCGGATCTGGAAACATGGCGGCGCCTCGTTCTGGCGCCGCTGCCCTTGCATTAGCAGGGTGCTGAAAAACGCCGGCCTCGGCGCCATCCCGGAAAACGTGATGGCGCAATTCAATACGCGGCGATCTGGCAGGTATTCTCGGGATATCGCTCAAAAGCAAAAGGCCCGCCGGAGAGGCGGGCCAAATGCAAGTTGAGATGGTTGCGGGGACCGGCTCTGGCCAGAACTTGGGTCCATCGCAAGTTG
>NZ_JBFWIX010000018.1:0-63226 GCF_050253495.1 Acidocella sp. | reverse complement strand
CCGACGATATCCTCGCCTCAATTCAACGCTTCTGCCTGCGGTCCCTCACAAAAATGCCCAAAATGAAGACAAATTCCGAATCAGGACACTAGCTTAACTTGCTGTCCACCAAACCGGCAGCAGCCCAGGTTTAGGTGCACCTCCTCGCAAAGCCGCCGTTCAGACCTGATCACCATGCAATAGCCGACAACCAACATCCGGATCATCAATTCCGGATCAATCGAGGGACAGCCTATGCTGCTGTAAAATGGCGCAAGCTCGACGCGCAGCGCGGACAAATCAAGAAAACGGTCGATGCCGCGCAATATGTGATCAGCGGCAACATGGTCATCGATCCGAAAATCGTAAAACAGCTCCGGCGCAGCTGCCTGCCCGCCCATCATCGCCCTGCATCCCCCATACGCTCAGGCAAAGTGAATCACGGCCTCAGCCGCCGGGCAACGAAAAGCGTCTTTTTCAACAATATCAGCGCATCCCGGTCATCCAGCCCGCATGAGGGCATGCTCCAAATGCGACACTCGTGGTCGCGCTACGGGTCGACCGGCTTGGGGGGATAGCTGACCGACCGCTTCTGGGTCCGATATGAGGAAAGCAGACAGTGCAGATCTCTGTGCCTGTCTTCTCGCTTCCGACCTTAATGTGGCGAAGTATTATGAAGAGAGTATTTTTACTCTTTAGGTACTAAAATATCAAAGATTTTCAAGGAAAACGATCCCTACGACTAGCCCGCCCTTATCTCCACTTTGCAACGACATTGCCCCCCCATGGAGTGTTATGATTGCGTTCACCATCGGTAGCCCCAACCCATGGCCACTTTTGTGCCGTGCCGCGTCTAGCCGCACAAAGCGTTGCATGACGCGGTCGCGTTGGGATGCTGGAATGCCCTCGCCATTATCGCTGATACTGAGATGAATTTTCCCGTTCCGATGTGAGGCGCGCAACGTCGATTTTGTCGCGGACTCGGGATGCACCAAAATGTTGTCGAGCAGATTGGCAATGGCTTGGTTAAGCAGGTCTTTGTCACCGCGCAACGCAAGGCCAGCCTCGATCTCTGCCGTCAGCTTAATACCGCGATCAGCCATGGCCGGCTCATAGCTCTCTACGAGCGCTTGCAAAATGCCAGTTAAATCTAGCGTCCGAAACTGCGCTCGGCGTGCCCCGGCTTCGATCTCCGCCAGACGCAGCAGTGCCGAGAAGATCGCCAAAGCCTGATCGAGTTCGGTAATGGCCGTGTCGAACATCTCTCTAAACCGCTCATCCTCAAACCCGGCACGCGCCAGTTCCAGATGCTCACGCAGCCGCGCCAGAGGCGTGCGCAGATCGTGACTGATGTCGTTCGTGACTTGGCGTAGATTTTCCATCAGCTCATGGATGCGCTCCAGCGTGCGGTTGACCTCAATCGCCAGTCGGTCAAACTCATCCGGGCGTTTCCTATGCTCGATGCGCCTGGACAGATCCCCGGCCATGATCTCGTGCAGTGTGCTGGCGAACTGGTCCACCCGGCGCAGTGTCATCCGGCCGACCAGCAGGCTGATGACCAGGCCAAGTGCGAGGATTGTGCCGAAAACCGCGAGGAAAGAGCGCGCAATCAGGTTATTCAATGTCAGCAGCGCGCTGGCATCGGCGGCGATGAAAAGCCGCTCGCCATCGGGGAAATTCAACATTCTGCCGCGTAGTGCCAGAACATGTGGTGGCAGAGTGAGGCCTTGGGCACGCTTCATCGTGCGCTCGCCTGTCCAGTGCGCCGCCATGGCCGGGGAGAGTCGGAAATTCCCGGCCAAAATCTCACCGTCCGGGGTCATCACCGCGTAGAACAGCCCGCCTCCTTCGGCCAGTGTGGCCTGAACATTCCAGGCCAGCCCTTTATGGTTGCGCGCGATGTCGCCGAGCAGATCGGTCTGTGCATCGCTGATCCGGTCATCGATCTGCGCGCGCCAGCTGGTTTCTGCGGCGTGGTGGATGATGGCAAACACCAGCAAGGCGCCGAACAAAGCCATGGCCACGCCGCCAAGCGCGACCCGCACACCGGAGATACGCCAGAGCGTGCGTGCCGGAGCGTTAAACCACATCCAGCCTGTACCCGGCGCCGCGATAGGTGTGGATGAGAGGCGGGGAAAAACCCTGATCGATCTTCGCTCGCAAGCGGCTGATCTGTGCCTCAACCAGGCTGGCCTGCGGGGTAAAGTGAAAACCCCAAACATCTTCCAGCAACATCGTCTTCGTCACCACTTGGCCGCGATGCCGGAAAAGATAGTCGAGCACTTCATATTCACGCGGCTTCAGCGCGATTTTGGTGCCGGCACGCCAGACGCTGCGCGTGGTGCGCTCCAGCTCCAAATCCGCAATCTGCAGCCTTGTGGTAGGGGCAGGCGCGCGGGCGCGGCGTGCCAGTGCGCCCAGCCGGGCGGAGAGTTCGGCCAGGGCGTAGGGTTTGACCATATAATCATCGCCCCCGGCGCGCAGACCTTCCAGCCGGTCATCCAGCCCGCCCAGAGCGGTAAGAAACAAAGCCGGGGTATGGATGCCGGCCCCACGCAATGTTTGCAGCAGCGCCAGCCCATCCAGCGCCGGCAGCATCCTGTCGATCACCAGCACATCGAACCCGCCTGCCGCCGCTTCCAGCAGCCCGGTCCGGCCATCCGCCGCGAGCACAATTTCATACCCCTCCGGCTCAAGCCCCGCGCGCAAATGCGCCGCCGCCTTTGCATTGTCCTCGATCACCAGGATTTTCATGCGCGCAGCCTGACGCGTCCGCGCCGCTCTGGCAATTCACCAGCCATCAATCGGAAAACATTAAATTTCTGCACAGTTGGCGTCACACCTTGGGCAAGGCGGGCACCGTAAGGCCGCCCCCATGAGGCCTCTCTTGCGTTTTACCTGGTCTATGATGCTGGCTGTGTTGCTGGCGGGCTGTGCATCCTACCATGCAGTCCCTTTGGCTGTGGCGCCGGATCTGCAATCCGGCCTGTCGGGGCTACAAACCAAGCTGCCGGACGGGCGCGGGCTCAAAGTGTCCGCGCCGCTGGATCTGCAAACCCTCGTCGCCCTGGCGGTACTGAATGACCCAGACCTCGTCGCCGCGCGTGCCCAGCATGGCGTGGCCAAGGCGGTTTTGCTGGCCGCGGGCATGCCGCCGGACCCGTCCATCACCGGCGGTTTTGCATCCTTGCTCAGCGGGCCGGGGCTGATGCCGGCGCTGAACGGCGCCTTCACCCAGGATCTCGGCGCGCTGATCACTGGCCCTGCGGACCGTGCCGCCGCCCGCGCCGGGCTGCACCAGACCGATGAGGATATTCTCTGGCAGGAATGGCAGGTGGCGACGAAGGCCGAGCAACTGGCGGTGAGCCTCACGGCTGACAATGCAATCCTGGCCAGTCTGCGCCAGGATGAGCAGCTGCTCAGCACCATCAACCAGCAAACCCAGACGCAGATCGCCGCGCAAAACCTCACCAGCACCGAAGGCGTTGCGGCGTTGAGCGCGTTGGCGAGTGTGCAAAGCAGCGAGGCCAGCACGGCGCAGACGGCACGCCAGGACCAGCAGGCACTGGATGCGTTGCTCGGTCTGCAGCCAGATGTCACGATCACGCTTGCGGCGCTGGATGTTTCGGCACCCGCACCGGATGCGGTGAAGGCAGCGCTGGCCAGCCTGCCGGTACGCCGGCCGGATCTGCTGGCGTTGCGCTATGGCTATGAGCAGGCGGACCAGAAACTGCGCGCCGCCATTCTCGGCCAGTTTCTGCCCCTAAGCCTGGGCGCGGCGGGTGGGCGCGATACCTCGAATGTCTGGAGCTTCGGGCCGCAATTCACCCTCACATTGCCGCTGTTCAACCGCAACCGCCCGGCGATTGCGGCGGCCAAGGCCAGCCGTGCGGCGCTGCGGGCGCAATATCAGGCCGCCCTCGATAATGCGGCCGGGGCGGCATCTGCCCTGCCCGGGCAGATCAACCTGCTGCAAAGCCAGCTTCAAACAGCCCAGCTGCAAGCGGCGCAGGCGCGCTCCATGGCGCAAAGCGCTGCCTGGGCCTACCGCGCCGGGCAATTGGCCGGGCCAGCTTATGCCAATCTCGCTGTCGTGGCCGGCGAGCGCGAACGTTCCGTCATCGCGCTGCGCGCACAGCTGCAAAACGCTGAACTCTCCTTGGCCAGTTTGCTGGGCTTCGGCCTGCCGCCAGCTCTACCGGAACATCCCGCATCATGAAACCGATCTATCCCGCCCTTGCCGTCATCATCATCGCCGGTGCCGGCGCTTGGCTGCTGCTGCGACCGGCCCCCGCCGCCGACGATCCCCCCACCCCTGCCGCGACGATCAGCGTGGTCCCCGCGCAAAGCCAGTCCGTGCCGCGCTTGGTGGCTGCACCAGGCAGCATTGTCGCCGGTGGGGGCGAGCAGAGCCTGGCCTTGAAGGCCGCTGCCGTTCTGGCAACCTACGATGTCACGCCCGGCGAGGCGGTACAGCCTGGCCAGGCGCTGGCGCAGTTCACCCCGGACCCGACCGAGGCAGCCAATCTGGCCAAGGCGCAGGACGCTTTGACCGCCGCCCACGCCGCACGGGCGCATGTGGCGGCATTGCTGCCGGCGCATCTGGCGACAGCCGCTGACCTTGCCGCCGCCACTCAGGCGGAGCGCGATGCCGCCGCCGCTCTGGCCGCTTTGCGGGCCAGCGGTGCCGGGCAAAATTATACGCTGAAGGCCGCCGAGGCCGGGTTGGTCACCGCGCTGGTGGCTTCACCGGACGCCAGCCTGCCTGCCGGCACGCCAGTCCTGAAATTTGTCCCGGTCAGCCATCTGGTGGCGCGGATCGGCATTGAACAAACCCAGGCCTCGCCGGTGCAGAAGGGTGATACGGCAAAGCTCACGCCGCTGAATGGCGGTGCGGCGGTGGCGGCGACGGTTGCAAATGTCGCCACCGCCTTGGACCCGCAGACGGGATTGATCGACATCACGCTGCGCCCCGCGACGACGGTCACACTCGGCGCGCCGGTTGCGGTCAGCATCCAGGCGGGCACGCTGCAAGGGGTATCCGTGCCCAATGATGCGGTGCTGCAGGACGCGCAAGGCGCTTATGTCTATCAAATCGACGATGAGAACATCGCGCATCGCGTTGCGGTGACGGTGCTGCAGCAGGGCGCGCAGAGCAGCGTGCTGGCGCCGAAGGGCATCAATAGGAGCTGGAAGATCGCCACCACCGGCGCCTACCAACTCAGCGACGGCATGCAGGCCCATCTGCAAGGGGCCGGCTCGTGAGTTTTACCGTCTGGCTGGACCGGCATCGCCGCTTCGTCCTCACCCTCGCCGCGGCCCTAGCGCTGGCGGGTTTGAGCGCCGCCATCTCGCTGCCGATCGGGCTCTATCCGGACGCCTCCTTTCCACGTGTGCGCGTTTCCATTGATGCCGGCAGCCAGCCTGCCTCGCAAATGGTACTGGCGGTAACGCAGCCGGTAGAGCAGGCGGTGCGCGCCGTGCCAGGGGTGGTGAATGTGAAATCCGTCACCTCACGCGGTTCGGCGATGCTGACGGTGGATTTCGCCTGGGGCACCAACATGCCCACCGCCATGCTGGGGGTGAGTGCGGCCTTGTCGCAGAGGCTGCCGAGCCTGCCGGCCGGGGTGAGTTTCACCGTGCTGCAGATGTTGCCGAACGTCTTTCCCTTCATGGCTTTTGCGCTGACCTCGCCCAGCGTCAGCCTAGTGCAGATGCGCCAGCTTGCGGAATATCAGCTGGTGCCGCTGCTCTCCGGTGTACCGGGCATCTCCCATGCGCAGGTGCAGGGTGGCGATACCGGGGAGGTCGAGGTTTCCGCCGATCCGGCCCGCCTGGCGGCTGCGCACCTGACTCTTACGGATCTGGTGAATGCGATTTCCGGGGCCGCCAGCCTGCAATCGGTCGGGCGGATTGAGGATCACGACCTGCTGTACCTTCTGCTCACCAACAATACGGTGAGCGGTGTGCAGGATGTGAAGGACATCGTGCTGCGGGCCAGCGCCGGCTCAGTACTGCGTCTCGGTGATGTGGCGCAGGTGAGCCAGGGCGTGGTGCCGCAATTTCTGGGGGTGGATGCGGATGGCAAGCAAGCCGTTACGCTGCTGCTCTATCAGCAGACCGGCTCGGACATGGTGGCGACCGCAAAAGCGGTGGACAAGGCGCTGGCCGGCTTCAAAGGCCAGATTCCGCCCGGTGTCACGCTCAGCAAGTGGTACGACCAGAGCAGCCTGGTGCTGGCCGCCGCCGGCTCGGTGCGCGACGCGATCCTGATCGGCATCGTGCTCGCCGCTGGGGTGCTGTTTTTGTTCCTGCGCAATGGCCGGATCACGCTGCTGGCCATCACCATCGTCCCCACTTCGCTGGCGGGGGCGGTGATGGTGCTCTCGATGGCCGGCCTCAGCTTCAACATCATGACGCTGGGCGGGCTGGCGGCGTCTGTGGGGCTGGTGATCGACGATGTGATCGTGATGATCGAATTCATCGCACATCGTAGCGCTGCGACGGATCGAGGTCCGGGGCGGCTCTGGGTGTTGCATGCCGGCAGCGCGTTTCTGCGCCCGCTCACCGGCTCTTCCGCCGCGACATTGATCGTGTTCGTGCCGCTGGCCTTTCTCTCCGGCGTCACCGGCGCGTTCTTCAAGGCGCTCTCGATCACTGTTGCCTCCACGCTGCTCGCCTCCTGGCTGCTCACCGCCCTGGTGGTGCCGCTGCTGGCCGCGACCTTGGTGGATTTCAACCGCTGGACCGATCCTGGGCTGAAAGGCCAGGGCTGGCTTGGCCGCACGCATGAAAAATGGCTAGCCCGTTTCTTCCGCCGGCCGATCCTGCTCGGGCTGCCGGTGCTGGGCTTGGTGGTAGTCGGGTATCTTTCCTATAGCCAGGCGCAGACAGGGTTCTTGCCTTCGCTGGATGAAGGCGGCTTCGTGATGGATTACCTCACCGCCCCCGGCACGTCCTTGGCCGAAACCGAGCGCGAGATGCGCGAGATCGAGGCGATCCTGCATCAGGACCCCGCTGTTGCCAGCTATTCGATGCGCGCCGGGGCCGGGTTTGGTGGCGATATCGCGGAATCCAACACAGGCGATTTCGTCATCCGCCTCACCCCGCTCAGCCAGCGCGCCAATGTGGATGTGGTGATGAACCGCATCGCCAATGAGGTCACCGCCAAGGTGCCGGGGGTCGAGATCGACCCGCACCAGCTGATGAGCGACGAGCTGGGCGACATGACCGGCACTCCGCAGCCGATCGACGTGAAGCTCGCCGCGGCCGATCCGGCGTCCTTGGATGGGGCGGCGAAACGTGTGGCGGATGCGCTGGGCAAGATCCAAGGGGTGGATTCCATCGATGACGGCGTGGTGCCGGCGGGCGATGCCATCGAAATCCATGTCGACCAAGTCCGCGCGGCGGTGCTGGGGCTGGACCCGTCGAAAGTGGCGGCCATGCTGCAGACGGCGGTGCAGGGCACGGTGGCCGCGACCTTTGAGGGCACCAATCAGCTCACCGGCATTCGTGTGCGCGCGGCGGGGGCAGCGGGGTTGAACACCACGCAGCTTGAGCAATTGCCCATCGCGACGCCAAGCGGGGCGCTGGTGCCGCTCTCAAGCCTGGCCAGTTTCTCCATCGCCTCCGGCCAACCGGAAATCACCCGGGAGAATTTGCAGCAGGTGGTGGATGTTACCGCCCGGCTCAACGGGGTGGGGCTGGGGGCGGGCATCGCCCAGGTGAAAAAAGCCTTGGCGCAGCCCGGCGTGCTCGGCAACGGCGTCACCTACACGCTGGGTGGTCTGTACAAGCAGCAGCAGATCGCCTTTGCCGGATTGATCCGCGTGTTTATCGCGGCCCTGCTGGCGGAGTTCATTCTGCTCCTGCTGCTATATGAGCGGTTTCTCTGGGTGGCGGCGATTATCTGCACGTCGTTGCTCTCCACCACCGCCGTGTTCACGGGACTTTATCTTACGAATGTACCGCTCAACATCACAGCGATGATGGGCATGGTGATGATCGTCGGCATTGCCACTGAGATGGCGATCTTCTTTGTCTCCGAGGCGCAGCATTTGCTGGAAACGCTTCCGCCGCAGGAGGCTTTCGCCAAAGCCGCCGCCAACCGGCTGCGGCCGATTGCGATGACCACACTGGCTGCCATCCTCACCTTGATGCCGCTGGCGCTGGATCTCGGCCAGGGGGCGGGCATGCAACAGCCTTTGGCGATTGCCATTATCGCCGGTTTGCTGGTGCAGTTTCCCTTGGTGCTGCTGGCGCTACCGGTGCTGTTGCTGAAGTTTACCAAGGCAGCACGCTGAATTTTTCCAACCACAAGAAAGAGGTTTGATATGCGACATTTTTGGCAAGCCGGCCTTGCGGCCATGTGCTTATCCACGACCTGCGCACCTGTTGCGCACGCGGCGGCACCGGCTTACAGCTTGGCGCAAAGCATCCCGCTGATGGGCAGTGTGAAATGGGATTATCTGCATTTCCATGCCGCCACCGGGCAACTCTTCATCGCCCACGGCAAAGAGGTGACGGTGGTCGACACCGGCACCGGCGAGGTGAAGGGCAATGTTACCGGGCTGCACGGCACTCACGGCATCGCCTTCGACCCCGCCACTGGCCAGGGCTACACGGATAGCTCCGGGACCAAGACCTTGTCCGTCTTCAACCCGGCCACGTTGCAGGTCAGCAAAACGCTGCCATCGCTCGATGACACGGACGGCATGGTGTTTGATGCTGCCAGCCACGATATTTTCGTTGCCGCCGGTAATTCGCAGGCGGTGCTAGTCCTCGATCCGGCGAGTGACAAGGAAACCAAGATCGATCTGCCCGGTAAGCCGGAATATCTCGTTCCTGACGGCCAGGGCCAGCTTTATGTGGCTTTGAATGACAAGAACCAGATCGCCTCCATCGACACCAAAACCGCGACGCTGAGCGCGACCTGGGCGCTGCCCGGTTGCGAGGCCCCAACCGGTATGGCGATGGACGCGGCAACCAACCGCATCTTCACCAGCTGTCAGAACGGCAAGCTGGCGGTGGTGAATGCTATGAATGGCAAAGAGGTGGCGCTGCTGCCGATCGGCAAAGGCTCGGACAGTGCTGCGTTTGATGCGAAACGGAAGCTCATTTTCAGTGCCAACAGCATCGGCACGCTCTCTGTTATTCGGGAGATCGACGCCGATCACTTCAAGGTTCTACCTGCGGTGAAGACGCAAATTGGTGCGCGCACCTTGGCGGTGGATGAGGCAAATGGCGATGTGTTTCTGGTCACCGGCACGCCCGAGGGCAAAGGCATTGTGAAGCATGCCGGCTTCGCGCCGCGCTATAAGTTCGCGCCAGGCTCGTTGCGCGTGCTGGTCTATAAGCCGGCTACTTAACCCAGCGCGCCGCGCTGTCCGTTGTCAGATGATTTGAGGCAACTGGCTTCCTGAATTAACGGAGGTTTTGGCTCACCTGTTGGGTTGAAAGTTTAAGCGGCTAATTGGTTATGGCGCAAGCGTCTTTGCTGGACGGTTTTACGCTTGATTTGTTCCCGCTCGTGCAGAATTTCCTGTGCCCTGCCATGATAGGCGTCGTTGCCGAGGCTCTCATGGTAGCGGCGGTGGTTGTAATGCTCGAGGAAGGCGGCCATCTGGCGCTCGAGATCAGCGGGCAGGTAATGGTTTTCGAGCAACATGCGGTTTTTCAACGTCTGGTGCCAGCGCTCGATCTTGCCTTGAGTTTGTGGATGACATGGTACGCCGCGGATGTGTTCGATATTTCGCCGTCCCAGTCATTTGGCCAGATCGCCCGCGATGTAACACGACCCGTTATCGGACAGCAGGCGCGGCTTGTGCGCGACTTTAGCTGAAGCGCAGCCTGAAGCTTCGAGGGCCAGGCTCAGCGTGTCGGTGACATCGCTGAGCTGCATGGTGGTGCACAGCTTCCAGGCGATGACGTAACGGGAATAATCATCGAGGATGGTTGAAAGATACATCCACCCCCAGCCGATGACTTTCAAGTATGTGAAATCTGTCTGCCAAAGCTGGTTCGGCGCCGTGGTCTTGGTTTTGAATTCATCAGCAGCCTTGATGACGATGAAGGCCGGCGAGGTGATCAGATCATGCATCTTGAGCAGCCGGTAGACCGATGCCTCGGAGACGAAATACCCATGGCTGTCGGTGAACGTCACGGCCAATTCGCGCGGACCGAGCTCCGGCTTGTCCAAGGCCAGACCGATGATCTTGCCGCGCACGTCATCGCCGATGCGGTTCCACACGCGGTCTGGTTTTGAAGGGCGGTCGTACAAAGCCTCTGGGCCGCCGGCGCGATAGTGCTCGTACCAGCGATAGACTGTCGGACGGGAAATGCCGAGCTGCTCCAGCGTCCGGCGCACGGGCAGGTGAGATTGCTCGACCAGGCGGATGATCGTAAGCTTCTCCGTGGCGGCGTACCTCATTCATGCTCGCCCCCAGCCCCGATCATGCTTTTTTAAGCAGACGCAGTTGCAATGCTTGCTCGGCCACCACTTCCTTCAGGGCCCGGGCCTCGTGACGCAGCGCCTTCACCTCGCCCGAGGTGGCTTCACGTGCCGTGTCCCCCGCCAGGCGGCGCTTGCCGGCTTCAAGGAATGAGCTACTCCCCGTCTCTAGGACAAGATCTGTCGTAAATTAAGCTATTCGTTGCACCTGCTGATCGGGTTGGTTGATATCATTTCTCTGCCAATAGACCAGCACCGGTGGCTTGCCGCCGAGGGCTGAGTGAGGGCGCTGGTGGTTGTAGAAGGTCATCCATTTCCGGATGGCCGCCTTTGTCTCCGAACCGGTCTCCCAGGCATGCAGGTAGACGCACTCGTATTTCAGGGTGCGCCACAGCCTCTCGATAAAGATTTTGTCGAGGAACCCGCCTTTCCCATCCATCGAGCCCTCTCAGCAGATATGGATAGGTCTTGTGGCCCTGATCTGCCCCCTTAGAAACACTCCATCGTTGATGTAACTTTTAGGTGGAGGCTCCATGCGCCGGAATATGCCAAACGCCATCCCGGCGGTTGTTCTCGGGCGGCTGACGATTGACCTTGACTGGCAGGGCAAGGGGCTGGGCCGGGCCATGCTTGCCGATATGTTCAGCCGCTCATTCCGCGCCTCCGCCGAGGTTTCCGCGCGCCTCGTTATCGTCCATGCCACCTCCCCGGCCGCCGAGGCATTCTACCTTCACCATGGCTTCACGCGGCTACCGGTAGACGCTCCTACCTTCGCGCTCGACCTCGTCAAATTCCAGAAGGTCAAAAACCAGATTGGATTGTGAGCAAGGCTTATGGAAGAGCCAAAAGCCTTGGCCTGTGCATTAATCCGAGGAAAAAACACACGGTAAGCCTCCTATGTGGCCGCCATCTCTTACTATTTAAACGCCGTGATGCCGCATCAAAAGCTTGATAGCCGCGGGGCAGTCATGGCCGGTATCGTATAATCCAACATTGATATTGGACTGTTCTCCTTGGCAATGCGAGCAAAGGAACAATGATATCAGAGCAAACGTCCCTGGTTGCTGTCTGTCTATGCCTGACTTTTGGAGGATATGATGTTCACACTTGGCGGCTTTGCTCCCTATACCGTGACCTATATCCCCTCGCCCAAGGGGATCGCTGAAGAAGTGGCTGTCTTGTCAGATACAACGCACGGCTTCAAAGCGAATGTCGAAGATGCATCGTTATTTAATCCGTTGAATCAACATGATCTGAGAATGCTGCGTGCCATGGTTGTTGAACAAGCTCCACAGATTTTCTCCTTTGCACAAACCGTAAAAATCCATCTGCTTCAAGGTGCGATGGCGGTTCACGTTGAAAAACTCGGATTACAAGACTTACCCTTGGAGTTGCGGCAATGCTGTCTGTTTGTTCTAGGCTGCCTTCTTGGTGAACCAACGGCGACGGACCCAAGGGAACGTCGGGTCCTGTGGGACGTGAAAGCCAGACCGCTCCCGCCAGGGCATTTTGCGACATTTTCCGAGCATGACCGTGAGGCGCGATTCCATACCGACACTCAATACTATCCCAATCCTGAGCGGTTTTTCTTCCTCTATTCATATCGCACCGCCAAGTGCGGCGGCGGTCAGAATTTCTTCGCCAGCGGCTCCGAGATCATCAATAAGCTGGTTCGGACCAAAGCTGGTCTTCAAGCGTTTTCCATCTTAAGTTCCGTGGATCTGCCATTCCGTATTCCATCAACATTCGCCATGGGTCAGGAGCCCGACTATACATGGGCGCCCATCATATCGGCTTTGCCGTTGGTCCGATACCGCGAGGATACATTATTTGACGGCGAGGCACGGTTTCCTGAACTTCCCTGGCAAACCATACGCGACGCGGTTGCCGAGTTTCATGCCGTTGCCGAGCGCCTTGCAACAGCCACCGAAGCATTGCCGGACGACGGCATTGTCTTCGTCAACAACCACGAGGCTTTGCACGCTAGAACGCCGTTCACGGATCAGGATAGGCATTTGATTCGGGTAAGACTGCATGCTTGAACGCGCTGATCCCGCCTCACGCCAAAGCGACATGTCTGGCATTGGCGGCAACCAGATTCATGTCATAATGGCCAGCTTGGTGCTGACCATGTTCATGGGGTCAGTGGAGCAGGCAATCGTGGCCCCAGCTCTCTCTGCCATGGGAGCTACGTTTCATACAATGGCGAACGTGTCCTGGGTTGTGACAGGGTATCTGTTGAGCTCTACCCCCGGCACACTCGTCGCGGGAACGATGAGCGATATATGGGGGCGGCGGATTACCTTGCTTGCCTCACTTATCATTTTTACCTTGGGTAGTGCCCTGTGCGCTGTCGCGCCAAATATGGCGATGTTAATTGTTGGGCGTATGGTCCAAGGTCTGGGGGGCGGCGGATTACTTTCGTTGCCAAACACCATCGTCGCCGACATCATTTCACCCCGTGAAAGAGGCCGCTATCAGGTTTATATTTCCGGCACCTACGCATTCGCTGGACTAAGCGGCCCCATTGTAGGCGGTTTTCTAGCCACGTATTGGTCCTGGCGTGGCGTGTTTTGGGCCTTTGTTCCCCTTGCCATCCTGGCGGTTGTCTCAACCGAGAGAACTTTACGCGGGTTACCACCTCCAAAGGAAAGGCGTCGGTTCGACGGCATCGGCACCATGCTGCTGTCGGGGACGTTGATCCTACTTTTGTTGGCCGTACAGTCGGTGACACGCGGTGCAGAACCGATATTCGCCGCTTTTCTTCTCGTCAGCCTCATTCTAGGCAGCGCATTCATTCGCTATGAGCTTCGCCAAGACGACCCTCTGCTACCGGTCTCTATCCTTGCCAACCGGGTGGCGTCGGTTACATCGGGCGGCGCATTTTTCGTGATGGCTGTCAATGCGAGCCTCGCGGCCTATCTACCGATATTTTACGAAGCCAGATTCGGTTTTTCAATGTCGAGAGCAGGCGTTGCCTTAGCCTTGCCTCTTCTTGGCATTGTCGCCGGATCATATGCCGGTGGCCAATATATGCGCCGTTCTGGTCAATATAAGCTCCCGCCCGTTACCGGCGCCGCTTTAGGAGCGGTCGCTTACCTATTGCTCGCCATCGGCGCCGGAATATCTCAACTCGCCATTCTAGCCCTAACATTTTTGGCGGGCATCGGCACCGGAGCATGTCTACCTCCCATGCTGGTCGCGGTACAGAATTCTGTGCCCCGGCACCTGATGGGCGTAGCCACGTCCTTACAGATTTGTTTTCGTTCCGTTGGCGGCATGCTGGGCGTAGCGGTTTTTGGGATCATTGTCCTCACTTCTTCCGCGCCGGAGCATGGTTTCATAATGTTCTTCGCAGGCTGTTCAGCTATCCTATTCATTGCCGCCGTAACATTGATGCTGTTTCTGCCGGAACTGCCCTTTCGAGCCACCGCCGCTGCTTTCGAGGAGAATGGTTAAGAGGCAAGTACTTTTATGGAACATGTCAAAACGAAAAATAGCGGATGCGTTCTTTCTATGATAAAGTACGTCCGCAATGAACATCCGCCGGTTACAATGCTTCGTGGTATTGGCAGAGGAGCTGCATTTCGGCCGTGCGGCGGAACGCCTGTTTCTTTCACAGCCCCCGCTCACGCGGCATATCCAGCTTCTGGAACAGGAATTGGGCGTCGAATTGCTCAAGCGCGATCATCGGCATGTCAGTCTAACTGAAGCGGGTCAGGTATTTCTCAGCGACGCAAGACGATTGATCTCCCTGTCTGAGCGCGCGCGGGACAACGCGCGCCGCGCGGCGGCTAAAGCACCTCCATGTTACAGAGTAGGGCATAGCGGCAGCGTCCTGTTCTGTGCTGACATGCAAAGGATCATCCCGCGTCTACGTGAGCTATCGCCTCACATCAAGTTTTTAGAGTTACCCACAATCGCCCAATACGAAGCGCTTCAATCTGAAACCATCGATCTTGGGTTCAACATGCCCTTTGAAATCGATACACCGTCGAGCATTCAAACGCAGCTCCTTTTTGTGGAAAGGCTTGCTGTATGTAGAGCCTCGTTGGATGGAGAGCCAGCCACTCGGTCGATTGATTCTCTGCGCGGGCTTCCATTGATTATTTACGCGCCTGAAGTTAAGGCTGGCCTCTACAACAAGGTGATGCGCTTGTATCGGTTGGGAAGCATCATTCCTTCAAGAGTGATTGAGGTTACACAAATAGGATCGATTCCAATCCTTGTGGCGAGCGGGATTGGCATTGCCGTACTGCCGGAGAGCATGTCCAATTTGCATTGGGCCGGTGTATGCTTCGATAAACTTATTGACGATGGCGCTGCGGTAGAAATCCATATGGCAAAGATGGCAGTGGCATCGTTGGATATTTTTACAAAAATCGGAGCCATCGCCGATAGGGAGGCGGCCGATTAATGGGGACGTAATCAGAAGGAGGAAGGCGCCCCGTTCCGGTAGGAACGAGGCGCGATTTTTAGCCTGTGTGAGAGGCGACGGATGAAGTTTCATGACCAGCGCCTATGCGGCCGCCGCTCCTTCACCTTGCAAACGCCGTGATGCCGTCGCAAAATGCGTTTTGTCCAATTCGATGCCAAGCCAATTTCGGCCGGCGTCACGGGCGGCGGCAAGTGTCGAGCCTGAACCCGCAAACGGGTCGAGAACCAGGGCGCCCGGTTTGCAAAAACTCTCGACCAGTGGGCGGAGTGCCTGCACGGGCTTTTGAGTCGGATGCAGGCGGTTGCCGGTATTTGAGACGGGGGGCCTGATTCATAGCCAGTCAGCATCATGAAGGCTGATTAATGGGACACATGGGCTGGAACCGATCAGCGGGAACGGGTTGAACATCTACTATCTGACAAAGACAAGCTGGATGCCAAGACTTAGAACAGCGATACATCTCTAAGAGACGACGGGACTTTACCAAAACTTGTCGTTCCGAAGGATAATAGAAATCAGTACGGTTGCAATGAAAGTAAACCAAACCTTTGTTGGACGCATTGTTGAAGTGGATTCTAGGCATGAAGGAATCGCCGCCATACAAAGGTAACGAGGTCTCCCACTGATAATGATAAGCAGCAATAAGCCAAGTATAACGGTCGCTCTCATCCAATTAGGCTGCCTATGCCAAGCGTCCACAACATGTTGCATTTTAGTTAACCTCCGGGACGAGCAGACCAGAGAATGTGCTTTTACCTTTTGACTTTAAATACGTTCTTCTTTGAGAATCGCGGCTCTCTTTAAAGCTCTGCTGCCTCAGCTGGTAACCGGGCTCGAAAATAATATCTCTGACGCCGTCTCTCGACGTACGAACACATCGCCATGAATGTCGTCCCGTGTGTCACAAGCATGTGTCACAAACGCGGGAAGACACCCTAAAATACCTAACAATATCAATATGTTATGATGACAATGGCGTCCCCAAGGGGACGGGAACCCAAAAATCACCCAACATATTGAGCGGGAAGACATTTTTTCCCGCCAAAAGGGCGTTCACCAGCGAGGTGGCACACGCGTGTGTCACACGGCCTAGCACTGGAGTCAATTTCCACCCTCTCCTCGCGGGTCAGAACCGAGCTTCTACTAGGCCCAATGTTTCTCCGCCGTACCTCGAAAACGCCCTGACGATGATTTGGCTGGAGATTGCGCGTCTGCCGAACACTAGCTCTCTGAACCGCTTCTAGAGCGCCAAAATGGGGCCGGAAATCTGAAAATCAGCCAATCTTTGCCCCGACGTTCCTGTTCGGTAGTGTCTCAATTTGAATTCCAGTCCCGCCACGGCTGCCTCAACCGGCTAATGTCCTTGGTAACTGAAGCAAGGACTGTCTTGTCTGAGGCAGCGTAGCGCCGCCTGTTCTCAGGCTGGCTGTCGTCTTTGGCAGATGCCAACTCCAATGCATGAACCGGAATCCGCCAAAACTGCCATTTAAAGAAATAAGACGATGTTCCAATCCAAAGCGCCTCTTTGCCGGACTTTTGGGCTTCAACAAGAAGCACCCGATCTCGAATGCCATGTTTGGTAGAGAAGAGCGGTGTAGCAAGAGCGGTCTCATCTTCGTACACAGCTACTATCAGAAAATAGTGATCGTCCTGGGTTTCTTTTCCAGGCTCTACTTGGATTTTGCAACCACCAGCAGATTTTAGAAGTTCGGGGCTTAAGTGCACAACAAGCCCAGGCTCAACCTCACTAGCCGTTACTGCCACCATTGTCCTTGTCCCGATCATAAGCCAACGCTATGCTTACCGGCAAGCAGGAGTTTTGTCGATATGCCGAAAGGTCCCCGTGGTGTTGATTTCTGGCTCATCTACACACCTTCGTCGCTACGATGAGCCAGAAACCCTCCCTTACTCAAGATGCCAAATCTGTCTCATGGGCGATGACGGGGGACACTGGCACTACCTGTATACTGGCGGCTCACACCGCAAGATGCCTCACCCTGCTTGAGGAAGCCGGTTTCATCGACAACCAGCACGGCGTTATCATCGGCCAGATGCTCAACAACATAGTCACGTATGAGGTTGCGGAGTGCATCCGCATCCCACCGGTCTCGACCCAGCAGGGCCTGTTGTCGCCACGGGCCGGGATCACCAGCTGCCTCCGCTCTCATCCAGCCCGTCTTGCGCGGCTCGCTGCCAAGCAAACCATCCAGGAACAATCCCGCGTTCATCGCCGTGCGTTCCTGAGCAAACAACGGCCTCATGCGGGCTTTTACCGCGCGCAGCGATGTCGCCCACAATTCAAGCGCCGTCTCAACCGACGAAAACCTCATGCGAGACTTCTGAATCATGGTTACCCATAGATTCAGACATTCCGCCCTCTCGCAACATAAAAATCACAACTGTAATGATAGGTTGCTGGCATTCTTCACTGTATTTCACCAACCCAGCCGCTTGCGAGAACGTGGCACTGTAAATTAAACAACCTTTTCCTAAGTAAGTCCACTTAACACACTTCATCTCTCAGCCTCGGGTTTGTCCGATATCCCCACTCTCCAAGGCCACACAGTCTACATAAAAAATTGTTGCTGGTTCGCTTTGAGGAGTGGAGGTGAAGAGCTTAACCTCCTGTTGAAACCGGGAACATGCCCTGAACCGGTGTGGCCGAAAAGATATAGCGTGGGCCACTCACAGTCTGAGCTTGACCAGCCTGGATGGCATCGACTTCATGTTGAAGACTCTGAACTTCATTCTGCATTTTGGCGACGGTATAAGGCAGATCAGACACAACCTGATTAAACGCTTGGCCTGTTTGGGGGGAAACGTTATTGCCAGCACCGCTGCTTGCCGCAAAGGCTGGCGTCACAATTCCAAAAATGCAAGCAGCGGCCATGATCGATGCTGTGAACCTATACATGATATATCTCCCAATCTCACATCCGGAAACGCTGGTTCAAGAGATGCCCGCGCCGGATGGTTTGGGGGGATAAACCTCCGCTAATCATATGTAAAATTGATAATTTTTATTTAAACAACAAATTTTTTAAATCTATTCTGTGCCGATGCGTAGAATTGTTTGGTGCCGGCAATCAAAATAACCTTAGGCAGATATCGGATCCAAACGACAAATAAAAAATTCTTGTTTATATAACAAAAACTATCAATTTTTAAAATATTTCAAAATTCTCTAATTATCAGCGGTTCGGATGGCAAGGCCGCCTCATCCAGGTTCGCCTTGTATGTACGTTCGGATTTCAAAACAAAAAATCAGGTGTCTCACAATGGCAGATTATGAACAGAAGAACAGATCTCAAAACGCAAACCGCAGAAACCTGTTGCGTGGAATTGGGTTTTCTGTTGGCGCTGTTGGGCTGGCGGCGGCATTGCCAGCTCATGCCAGCACGGTTGGACCAGGTGGCCTGGAGACGGCATCCGGCACGGCCTTGGAAGCTCTAACGAAAAAGCTTGCTTCTCTGCCACGCCAGAGGGCGTTCAAAGCCGTGCCAATGGTCCTCACAAGCCCAAGCCAATGGGACAGTGAAGCCCTAAATGAGCTGCTGGCTTATCGCAACGGACCAAAACAGGTGTGGGATAACACAGACCTCGCTGGGCCTTGGTTGAACCTCATGCGAAATGCAATGGATGCTCAGATTTGGTCGTGGAAGCATCCTGATTTTCTGGTGGTTTCCGCAACGCATGGTTCAGCGCATCTGGCTTTGTATGATCAGTCCATCTGGGACAAATATAAGTTTGCATCCCTAACCGATGGGAAATTTAGCTACAATGCGCTGCTCGGAACCCCGGACAACATGAAGGATAGTCAAGCTGATTTTGAAAATCCAACGGGACCGTTCTCACCGTCGGGAGACAGCATAGCGATTCTCCAGCAGCGTGGCGTTGTGTTTATGGCTTGTCACAATGCGATCTGGGAGTTTTCTGCAAAACTCATTAAAAAATCCATCAACCCAGATAATCTTTCGCATGAGGCATTGGCGGCCGAATTAACCAACCACCTGATTCCCGACGCGATACTTAGCCCTGGTGTGGTCGGTACCATCCCGCAGCTTCAAGTGGCTGGCTTTCATTATATCGCCGCGGCGTAAAACGACTTTATCTCCAAGGATTCCACATGAAACTTTCTTTTAAATCCTGCCGTCATACGGTTATGGCCGTGTTGATGACGGCCGCGCCATTTGCCGTGAAGGCACAAACCAATACAGGGTGGAACGGCAAAGCGGAAGCGCCGCATTACGCCGAGCAGATTTTTCCTCCCTGGCAGCATGGTCAGAATAATGACGCGGTAAATAAGGGGTTCGAGTTTACGGTCCCTGAAGTCGACTCGATGGCTGACTTCCATGGCGACCTCAATAATCCGAAGCTGGTGCTTTATGTCGGTGGAAATTATTATTTTGCGATGGCGCCGCTGGTCCAGGCTTTTGAAAAAGCTTATCCGCAATATGAGGGACGTATTTTTTATGTCACCATTCCACCGGGTATGCTCATCACCGCCATGAAGGATAATGGCGTGTTTACCTCTGGCAACATGACCTTTACCGTCAAGCCAGACGTTTATCTCGCTGGGCTGAACAAGGTAAAAGAGCAGATTTCTGACGGGATGCTCGAAGCTCCCGCCGTTCCTTATGTTACTAATGATCTGACGATCATGGTGCCCGCCGGCAACCCCGCCCATATTTCCAGCCTGCAAGATTTGGGAAAGCCGGGTGTGACGTTGGTTATGCCGAATCCAGCCTATGAAGGTATTGCCAGACAAGTCCAGATGTCGCTTAAAAAAGCCGGGGGAGCCACATTAGAGGAAAAAATTTACAATACCGGTGTGAAGGATGGCAGCACGATCCTCGCTCATATCCATCACCGTCAAACGCCCTTGTTTCTGATGCAGGGTATTGCGGATGCGGGCGTAACCTGGAAGTCTGAAGCCATTTTTCAGGAACAAGCTGGCCATCCTATCTCAGATGTGCCCATTCCCGCAAAATACAACACAACGGCGATATATGCCGGTGCCATCGTAAAGGGGACGGATCATCCGCAGGCCGCGAAAGACTGGCTGAATTTTATCAATTCGCCCGCTGCATTGAAGATTTTTGAAGAGTATGGCTTCAAACCGTATAAAGGATAAGGCTACATTCCAAACAATCGGCATCTGGCATTACAGCCGGATGCCGCTCTCAATTCAAAAACCTTCTGGAAGGCGAGGGGCGTTTTAGCACGCTTGCTTTAAAATGGACTTCCCCTGGTGCAGGCCAGGGGAATTTCAGCCTTGTTCGGGCGGCACGGCGGCGGACATTGCCAAGAACATACCGCCAGCGGATTGGCAACGTCTTTCAGACGGCGAGGGCACGAAAGGGCCGCGCCTGTATGATTGGTGCTACCTCGAATTGACCACTCTCGATGCCGAAGAATTCAACGAGGCCAAAAATGGCTCATGGACACGCGGCCTGCTGATCTGCTGCCACATCGGTGACGGTGATTGTGAATCGGCATGGAATAAGGCCCCTGTTTTAGGGGTGATCGGCGTCCAATAGTGCCCCCCTGAGATTGGGGTTCAGAGTGGCCTCCTCGTTTGGGGGCCTGTTTGGGATGCTGATTGTGGAGAGTATCGCGAAGATACGCCGGGCTTATTTTGTTCAGAAGAAGCCGAAGCCCGCTCCAGCCGGCAGGGGCGGCTTGCCGACTTTGCCATGCGGCTGGATTTTCTGGTGCTTGACGAGCTCGGCTATCTGCCGTTTGCCCAGGCCGGCGGACAGCTCTTGTTCCACCTCATCAGCCGGCTCTATGAAAAAACCTCGGTCATCGTCACCACCAACCTCGCCGTCGGCGAATGGCCGAGCGTGTTCGGCGATGCAAAAATGACCACCGCCTTACTCGACCGGCTGACGCATCATTGCGACATCATTAAAACCGGCAATGAAAGCTGGCGCTTCAAAAACCGCGCCTGATCAAACCACTGAAAACATTCCAGCGCCCAGCTTCCCTCCGCTGGCATTCCACCTGCTGTGCAGGCGGAACCTTGGCCAGCTTCGCCCAGGTGGGCAAACAGGTACCTCCCCGCGCCCGCTCCGCCAGCGCTCGTGAAACGCGCTACGCGGGCGCGCGGGGCCCTCCTGTTCGCTACCTGGACAAGCAACACCATGCCGCTGAGGGGGGTTTTTTGGGCGCCGATCGGGGGGCCCGTTTGAATGCCGTTTGACACCGGATATCGCACGGCTGCATTGGGGGACTTCTGCCGGTCTGCTTACGGCCAGGGGATGCGGATACCGGACATTCTCTTTCTGGCGAGGCTGGGCCGATTGCTGACAGTCTGGTTTGGAGCGGAAAATAAGATAAGCTGCCTTTGACAGCCGGGAACGCACCGGCGGGTGAATGACAACTTCACGACGTTCGCCTGCGTCGGCATCAATGGACGGGTGGGGACCGCGAGCAAGCCACCAATTCTGTGAAAGCAGGATCATGAATAAGAGGGCAAACATGATCGAAGAGCTCAGCGCTGCGAGCGAGACTCCGCAATCAGATCAAGCCGCCGGAATTCTTGAAAGCCCCCTCGCTGAAAGCGATGGGATAGATCGCAATGCGATTCGGAAAAGTCGCAAGTCAGCTGCCAAGAAAGCGAAGCGCGTGGTCAAGCAGCGCTTCAAAGACGTCTGTCAGGCGAGGCCCGTCAACTCTCGGCCGGCCGACCAGATCTTGAAGGCTGCCGTCGATTTATATGTCGATAGATTCATTGCCCGCCGCGATCTCAAGGCTGCAATCGCGAAGCTCGAGGCCATAGTCCGCCAAAGTCTGCCAGACTTGGCAGTCACGCGCGCGCCCCGTTCTGTGTCCCAAAAGCCGGAGCGAGTGGGCTTGATGGTCCACGAGACCCGCGCGGTGACGGAGGAAGCCGAAAGGCTCGTGACCATTGAGAACCACACCGTGGTTCTCGAGGAGAAGCGTGTCATATTCATATCCGGGCTTTTGCCTGGTGGTTCGAGACCCCATCTTTTCGAGCGTGTGTTTGAGCGCGATCGACAGATGAAGACTCTGGCTGAAATCGTTCTGCGGTCGGCTGACATTTGGCCGACCCTGATGTGGATGCGGACCGAGCAGCGCCTCTCGGGGCGGGGCTCGCCAATTACAGTCATGATGACGCCGTTCGCCAACGGCCTGATGTTCGGAAGCCTCGAAAAACTCCACGCCATGCCACCTGCAGGCCCAACGGTGACCATCGTCGACCAGTTCGGGCAAAAGCCATATCAACTCCATGATTTTTATGGCGATACAAATGGCAATCGCCTCTATGCGCGAACGACAACTTATGTCGATCCGTCGCTTCTCTCGCCCGAGCAACTGACCCTGAGGGACATGTTGCAGGTGTTTGTAAGGACGTTCACCGACGTCGTGGCAGACAATAACTGGCGCTGGAAAATCGGTCTCGGCCTTCGCGATCCGGCCGTCGCCATCATCACCAAAACCTTCAAGCTGACTGAGGTGAGCGTCCACCGACGCGCTGAGGCACTGGCCGCGCTGGAGTCGATCGTTTCTTCGACAACCTGGCAAAATGTCGCCGCCGCGACATTGGAAAGTCAGCCGCGAGGCAAATCTTGACTTGGTCTCTTGGGCTACCAGTTTGACATCGTCATGGTGAACGCGTGGCCAAAAGCCGACCTTGGGGACTGGGTTGCGAACGGCGGCTATGTCCTCGATCTGGTCTTTAGCGTGACCGGCAGGATGGCGCGCTATCAGGATCGGGGCTTGGAGCCAGCTATGGCGTGAATCGACATGACAGTCACCAAGACGTACTGACTTTCTTCCCGAAACCGGACATCGTCCAAGAATGCTTACGGCATTGTGCTTACCGCTTACTTGTCTGACGGGAAACATGGCTGAATGAGACCGAGGGTAAGGATACGCTTTCCAAGCATCGAGAATCGGAAGGGTACATTCTTGCCGGAGCGCCACTGGCCCGGACATGAACTGTTTTTTTTTCTCCATGACATTATGGCGCGTATGCTTACCGATGGGCTGCGAGCTGGGGCCTTTCGTGTGGCATTCGAGCTCAGCGAAGACGAGATCAGAACCTTCAACCAGGCTGAAGATGTGTTTCAGTGGCTGGATCAGAACCGGCCACCAGAGGATCGAGCAGCAGTACTTGTGGCGACAATGTTCCCGGCTATCATTAGTGATATGCTCCACTGCATCTACGAAGCACTGGAGACCTCACGGAAAGCCAAGCTTAGCATTTCCTATATGCTGCTGCGCAAACCCATTCAGGAAAGCCTCTATGTTCTCGAAGCTGTGATTGCGGATCGCGACGACTTTGCCACGAAGCTTACCGAAAGCCCAACTAAGCTTTGGAGCCAAGGCATCGGCGGGCATGAGGCCCACAGGCGTAATATCGCTAAGGTCCTGCAGACCATTGGCAACGAAGGTCGTTTCAGCGCAGATTATCTGGCGCAATTGCGCTACGACAAATCCGCCGAGGATGGTTTCGATGGGATCTGCAACAAAGCGATGCACCTGTTCACGAACCATAAGGCGATCCAAACTGAGCCGATGAACATCAACTTCATCTTCTCGAACTGGGATAGTAAGGAATCCCAGTGGTCGTTTCTCTACACACGACTGCCCTACTTGCTAACCTACGGCTACCGCATCGCCGAGAATGTTTGCGCAAGTATATCGCCGACTTCTCCCGCCTATCTGGAAGAACTGGAGCGGCGACTGGCGGCGCACGTTCTCCTTTGGAGTGCGACGCTGGATGAGACCTACGCGTCTGGCCCACTGCTAGCCTTTAGCTTCAAGCACCGAGAATGGCTTTTCGAGCATTGTAGAGCCAACGGCTACCGTGTTCCGCGTTTCAAGGATTTGGTGCAGATGCGGCAAACAGGCGCTTTCCCAGGAGAATCCCGCTGGAGTGTTCGGCGGCGGAAGCGTCATTTCCAGGAGGCGGCAGAGGCGTCGGGCAGCACTGCACCGACACGGTACACGCGCCTGCTGCGGGCTCTTGGGCTCAGTACCGTCCCCGAGGCGTAACGCCTCCCCCTGCAGCCTACGACCCGGGCCGTCGACACTGCGTTGAATGTCCGCCTCAAAGACGGCACGCTCATAAGCGGAAAGGCAGCAATCCCCCATGTCGGCTGGAGCGGATCGGTAGCCTAACGTCTGCTTCAGGGGCACTGCTCACCAGTCACGAATAGCCGAGATGGGCGCGTTGCCGTCAACGCTGGGCGACACCGAATGTCTGCTCCTGGGATCACCTCTCGTGGACTCTACGCCTGACCTGGGTAGTCATCTGCCGTTACGACCGCCGGCCGCCATGGAGGGTTAGTTTGATTTTCTTCCTCTAAAGCGGTCGGGCATCAATTGCCCCTCGCCGGTCAAATACTATAAAATTAGTAAGTATATTTATAAAAGTGGATTCGAAGGAAAATCATCTTCCCGGATGTTGGCCTCAAAACTGTCTGGGCTTTGAATGTTTTCTTCTCTGAACCAAGGCTTCCTCGTATCGCTGGGCGGCACACGAACTGGCTGACTTGCCGCCACCGCCATAACTTTGCCGACGGGCTTGCCGCCTTGTTGTGCAACCCCATAATGCCTTCTAGAACGCGTCGTCCTGAGACTTCGAAACAGGGCGTTCCGCCGCAAACTCGCTCACATGTACTTCATGCGTATGAATCCAGCTGCTTTGCTTATCAACGAACAGGCTCTTGAGTTTCTCATCAAACTCCTTTTTCAAGCTCTGTAACTTGGCCTCCAAAACCTGCTTTTCTTGTTCAAATTCACGTTCCAACTCGAACGCGGCCGACACGAGGGCTTCTTCCCTCGCGCTCCTGCAGTTCAAGCTGTTCAGTGCATCTCTCATCTTGAGAGCGATTATGTGGAGGCAGGCTGCATAATCTAAGTAGATTTTTGCAGCCCGAATTTTCGCCAGCCGCGAATCGCTGGTCATCAACGACCCGACGACATGAGTGCGACCCAAAACAGCTGCTGCCTCAACCGGCAACCGGGCTCGAAAATAATATCTCTGACGCCGTCTCTCGACGTACGAACACATCGCCATGAATGTCGTCCCGTGTGTCACAAACATGTGCCACAAACGCGGGAAGACACCCTAAAATATCAAACAATATCAACATGTTATGGTGATAATGGCGTCCCCAAGGGGATTCGAACCCCTGTTACCGCCGTGAGAGGGCGGTGTCCTAGGCCTCTAGACGATGGGGACTAAAGGTGGAGCGGCTGGTACGATGCCTGAGGCGTTACGTCAAGCGGGTGCCGCATCAGCGATGAAAAAACCCGCCGAAACCCTACCCTGCCAAAATTCGGCCCGCAAATATCCCGCCAGATGCAAAGGCGCGCCTCCCACGCGGCTCAACGCGTCCGCCAACGGTCCCTCTTTTGCCCGGAACAGCAACGCCTTCAGCCGACCGCCTCCCTCGCCTTCGACCATCACGCGGATCGTGTTGCCATCCTTGCCAATCCGGTCTGTCTTTACCACGCGCGCGCGCGGCAGGACGAAAAGCGGTTCGTCGTTACCTGTGCCAAAAGGGCCGAGCCGCGCCACCATCTGCGCCAAAGCGGCATCGGCCCCCGCCACGCCCAGCACACCATCCAGCACCAGCTCCGCGCTGGGCGGCAGCAAGGCGGCACTGGCCAGCCGATCATTCAGGAATTCATGGAAGGTGGAAAGCGCTGTTTCCGGCGCCGAAAATCCCGCGGCCATGGCATGTCCTCCGCCAGTCGCCAAAATACCGCTCTGCCGCGCCGCGATCACCACCGCCCCCAAATCAATTCCCGGCACCGAGCGGCCGGACCCCTTGGCCATGCCATCCGTGATGCCCGCCACCAGGGCAGGGCGATTGAAACGCTCCTTTACCCGCCCCGCGACAATACCCACGACCCCGGGGTGCCATCCTTCCTGAGCCAGTAGAATGATGCCGTGCCCACCGGCCACCTGCGCCTCGGCACGGGCCATCGCATCGCTGGAAATGCCCGCTTCCACGCTCTGGCGCTGCTTGTTCACCGCATCCAGCGCCTGCGCCAGCTCATTGGCCAGCTCTTCATCCTCGGCCAACAGCAGCCTCAGCCCCATATCCGCCTCGGCGATGCGGCCCGCGGCGTTAATGCGCGGCCCAAGCGCGAAACCACAATGCATGGCCGTAGGCGCCTCACTCAGCTTCGCCACCTCCAGAAGCGCCGCGATACCAGGCCGCGCCCGCCGGGCCATCACCTTCAACCCCTGGATCACGAAGGCCCGGTTCAGCCCGGTTAGCTGCATCACGTCGCAAATTGTCGCCAACGCCACCAAGTCCAGAAACTCACGTAGATCCGGCTCTCCCCGCCCGGCGAAAAACCCCCTTCGGCGCAGCGTGCGCAACAGCGCCACGGCGGTGAGAAACGTCACCGCCGCCGCGCAGATCTGCCGCAAACCCGAGGAACAGTCCAACCGGTTCGGATTTACCGTGGCGCGGATCGGCGGGGGTGGCCCCTCGGATTTATGGTGGTCCAGCACGAGAATATCCACGGCATTGTGCAAGGGCGCGAATGCGTCATGCGCGGCCGTGCCACAATCCACGCAGACAATCAGCCGCGCCCCACGCCCCGCCATGCCACGCAGCGCCGCTGTGTTCGGACCGTACCCTTCATTCAACCGGTCCGGTACATGATAGGTCGCCTCACAGCCAAGCTGTCGCAGCAAGGTCACCATCAGCGCGGTCGAGCAAGCGCCATCCACATCGTAGTCGCCAAACACCCCCACCATCTCGCCTTGCATCACGGCGTCGGCCAGGCGCGCGGCGGCAACATCCATGTCCACCAAACTGGACGGGTCAGGCAGCATCGCCCGCAAGGTCGGGTCCAGAAACGCCGCCGCATGGTCAGACGTCACCCCACGAGCGGCCAACAGCCTTCCCATCAGCTCCGGCAGGCCAAGCTGCTGCGCCAACCCGTCGCCCTGGCGCTCCTGCTGTCCCGGCCGCCAGATCCAGCTTTTGCCGGACAGACTCTGAGTAATGCCGAAAACATGCGAATCCATGCCTTCGGTTCAGCCCGAATCCGCGAGTCGAGGCAAGGCCGTCAATGAACCAGGATGTAATGCACGGTATAACGTACCGTCACATGATCGTCCTTCGCATCCTTTGGAAAGGGCGGCAGCGTGTTATCGCTGAAAAGCTGCTCCCAGGCTTGGTCCAGAAATGGCGAGCCAGCGGAGTCCAACAGCCGCAACCCCGTCACGTGACCATTGCGATCGACGGTGAACTCGACCGTCGCCGTGCCTTGCTGCCCCTGCTCGGCGGCGGCTTGCGGATAATAGGCATGCTCCTGGACCCATTTCGTCAATGCCGCGTCCCAATCCGTCCCGGCATTGCCCTTCACCGAAAAATCGGACGAGGTCGCCGCCTGCGCATCGGAAGTCGGCAAGGAGAAATTCATGCCCTTGGGCGCGGGTGGCGCCGCTGGCGCCACGGGCGAAATATTCCCGTAGCTCATCCCGTTCAGGAACACGTATTTCTGCTGGGCGGGCCGCTTGGCCGGCCGCGGATGCACCGGCTGGGATTTCCTTGGAGGGACGGGCGGCGGATTCGGCAGCTCTGAAAGCTGCATATCCGGCACCTGCACCTCTTCCTGCGCGGAGGCACTGGGCGCGGGCTCAGGCGGCGGCGCGTGTTGGGGCGGCGGTGGAGATTCTGGCTGGGGTGGGCCAGGCAAGCTCTTGGGGGGCGCCATGTCCTGCGCCGTGGTGCCGCCATTATCGAACACCACGGACACGCCAGGCGGGCTTTGCAACTCCTCCCGTGGCGGCTTCACCCGTATCAGCAGCAAAGCCGAGATGACCAGTATATGCAGAAACAGCGCCGCGCCCCAGGCCCAGCGATAGCGGGCCGGTTTGTCCAGCGGTGGCGCCAGATGTTCCCGGGGCGCCGCCATGCCACCCCTCTCTGGAATGGCGTCCGCCTTAATAAGGGGGGTAGTAATAACCGGGGGGCGGCGCATAATAGACAGGTGGCGCGGCGTAAACAGGCGCCATAGGCTGTTGAATCGATTCGCCATGTCCCACCATGCACTGCGCATAGGCCACATCATAACGGCCCTGGAGGGAATCCGCCGTCGCCTGGGTATTATTACCCGCAACGGCCGCGCCGCCAAGCGCCCCTACCCCCGCGCCGATGGCCGCGCCCACGCCAGGGTTGCCATGTGGGCCAGACGCCAGCGCAGCACCCAAGCCCGCCCCCAGTAACGCTCCCGCCGCCGTGGTCATCGTGGAATTATTCTGCGAGGCCTGCGCCACCTGCCCGCCATTGGGCATCTGCGAGGCCGCGTAGCTCTTGCAATAAGCGTTATCGGCCTGGAATTGATCCCAGCTCTTGCCCTGACCCGGCATGGCCACCACCGTCGGCTGCGTCGGCATGGCTGCCGTGCATGCACCCAAGGCCAATAACGGCAACAGCGTGATACCCGCGATTTTTTTCAGCATCTTGCCCCTCCGATCCAGGCAAACCCAAACAAGCTCCCGGCTCTAGGCTTTAGGCACGCACAGAGCAACGCGCTGCCCGACGGGATTACAATTCGTAGCGCTTACCTCTCTACTCGGTCATTACGGCAAAATCCTGGCTTATCCCCCCTCCGCCATACCTTTCAGAAAATCCTTCACTTTTGCGAAGAACCCCTCATGTTCGGGGCTGACGGATCCCTGCCCGGCGGATTCCTGCTCGAACGCTTCCAGCAATTCGCGCTGGCGCTTGGTCAGGTTCTGCGGTGTCTCCACCGCGACCTGGATATACATATCCCCCCGCTGGGTGGAGCGCAGCACCGAAAAGCCCTTGCCCCGCAGCCGGAATTGATCGCCCGATTGCGTGCCCGCCGGAATCTTCACCTTGGCGGAACTGCCGTCGATAGCCGGCACCTCGACCTCTCCGCCCAGAGCCGCCTGGCTCATGCGCAGTGGCACGCGGCAGAAGATATTCGCGCCGTCGCGCTGAAAAATCGGATGCGGACGGATGGAGACATGCACATAAAGATCTCCGGGCGCGGCACCGCGCGGCCCAGCCTCGCCTTCACCTGACAGACGAATACGCGTACCATCCTCCACGCCGGCTGGAATCTGTACCGCCAGCGTACGCTCACGCGGCACGGTTCCAGCCCCCGAGCAGACACGGCACGGGTTGCGCACCACGCGCCCGGCCCCGCCGCAAGTCGGGCAGGTGCGTTCCACCACGAAAAAACCTTGCTGGGCGCGCACCCGGCCCGCGCCACCGCATGTGCCGCATACATCAGCGCTTGCATTCTTGTCCGCCGATCCGGTGCCGCCACAGGCATCGCAAGACATGCGCGTGGCCACCCGTACATTCACCTTGGCACCCGTGAAGGCCTGGGTCAGATCGATCTCCACCGCCGCCTTGATGTCCGAGCCGGTCTGCGAACGGTCCGCGCCGCGGCGCCCGCCACCGAACATCTGCTCGAAAATATCCCCGAGCCCGCCCTCGAACCCGAAACCGCCTTCAAAACCGCCGCCGCCCATGCCGCCATTCTCAAAGGCCGCATGGCCATAACGGTCATAGGCCCCGCGTTTCTGATCGTCTTTCAGAACGTCGTAGGCTTCATTGATTTCCTTGAATTTCTGCTCGGCCTTGGTATCGCCCGGGTTGCGGTCCGGATGATATTGCATCGCCAGCTTACGGTAGGCCTTTTTCAGATCGTCAGCGCTCGCGTTGCGCTCGACCATCAGCACGGCATAATAGTCAAGTTTGGCCATGACAGGGCTCAAATCCTCGGCGTTTAAAAATGGAAAATCCCGGGGCAGTCGCCCCGGGACCCTGTGATGTCAGGTCAAACCCAGCTTCACGCGGATTTGCCATCCTTTTTGTCGTCGACATCCTCAAAATCGGCGTCCACGACCTTCTCACCGTTCGGCCCGGCGCTTTCGGCACCTGGCTGCGCGGCTCCCGCCTCGGCCTCGGCCTTGTACATCGCCTCACCGACCTTCATCGCCACCTGGGTCAGCTTTTCAGAGGCCGTCTTCACAGCCTCGGCATCGCCGCCTTCCAGCGCCGCCTTGGCTTCCGCGATCGCGGCCTCGGCTTCACTCTTATCCGCCGGAGCCACCTTGTCGCCCGCGTCCTTCAAAGTCTTCTCGACCTGATTGATCAGGCTTTCCGTCTGGTTGCGGGTTTCCACCGCCTCGCGCCGGGCCTTATCGGCCGCCGCGTTGGCTTCGGCATCCTTCACCATGCGTTCGATATCGGCGTCAGACAGACCACCGGAGGCCTGGATGCGGATCTGCTGCTCCTTGCCGGTCGCCTTGTCTTTCGCGGAAACGGACACAATGCCGTTCGCGTCGATGTCGAAGGTCACCTCGATCTGCGGCACGCCACGCGGCGCGGAGGGAATGCCCTGCAAGTCGAAATTGCCCAGCAGCTTGTTATCCGCCGCCATCTCGCGTTCACCCTGGAAGACCTTGATGGTCACGGCCGTCTGGCCGTCCTCGGCGGTGGAGAAGGTCTGGCTCTTCTTGGTCGGGATGGTCGTGTTACGGTCGATCAGGCGGGTGAAGACACCGCCCAGGGTTTCAATACCCAGGGAGAGCGGCGTTACATCCAGCAGCAGCACGTCCTTCACGTCGCCCTTCAGCACACCGCCCTGGATGGCGGCGCCGATGGCCACAACCTCATCGGGGTTGACGTTGCGGGCGGGCTCCTTGCCAAAGAAGCTCTTCACCGTCTCGATCACCTTCGGCATGCGGGTCATGCCGCCGACCAGGATCACCTCGGAGATCTCCCCGGCGGTGACACCGGCATCCTTCAGCGCCGCGCGGCACGGGGCCAGGGTGCGCTCGATCAGATCCTCAACCAGGCTTTCCAGCTTCGCGCGGGTCAGCTTCAGCACGAGATGCTTCGGCCCGGTGGCATCGGCGGTGATAAAGGGCAGGTTGATTTCAGTCTCCTTGGAGGAGGAGAGTTCAATTTTTGCCTTCTCCGCGGCTTCCTTCAGCCGTTGCAGCGCCAGCTTGTCCTTCCGCAGGTCGATACCCTGGTCCTTCTGGAATTCGGAGGCCAGATAATCGATGACGCGCGCATCGAAATCCTCACCGCCCAGGAAGGTGTCGCCGTTGGTGGATTTCACCTCGAACACACCGTCGCCAAGCTCCAGCACGGACACGTCGAACGTGCCGCCACCAAGGTCATACACCGCGATGGTGCCGGCGTTCTTCTTGTCCATGCCGTAGGCCAGCGCGGCCGCGGTCGGCTCGTTGATGATACGCAGCACCTCAAGCCCGGCGATCTTACCGGCGTCCTTGGTCGCCTGACGCTGGGCGTCGTTGAAGTAGGCCGGCACGGTGATCACCGCCTGGGCCACGCTTTCGCCCAGATACGCCTCGGCGGTCTCCTTCATCTTGGTGAGGATGTAGGAGGAAATCTGACTCGGGGAATATTTCTCCCCCTTGGCCTCGACCCAGGCATCGCCGTTATCGCCCTTGACGATGGAATAGGGCACCAGCCCCTTGTCCTTGGTCACGGTGGGATCGTCGAAACGGCGACCGATCAGGCGTTTGACGGCGAACAGCGTGTTGGTCGGGTTGGTCACGGCCTGACGCTTGGCGCTCTGGCCGACGAGACGTTCACCGGAGTCAGAAAAAGCCACCATTGAAGGGGTGGTACGCGCCCCTTCGGCATTCTCGATCACGCGAACGTCCTTGCCCTCCAGCACCGCCACGCAGCTATTGGTGGTGCCGAGGTCAATACCTATGACTTTGCTCATATAATCGCTCCTTTGCAGCGGGCCGCGCCGGCCCGAAGCACCGGGGCGACCCCTTTGAGATGACTCAGTATCTATTCATTGCCGCGCCCGGGCACAAGAGCGGATTGCTCATGCCCGGGCGCGAAAAAAACATCATCTTTCATTCCAAAACCGGGCGAAAACCGGCTTACAATGGCCAGTTCCGCCCGCTTTCCCGGCAGGCTGGTTCAGCACCGAACCAGCCATGCCGGAGGATTCCAGTTCGGGACGTTAGGCGCTCAACGCCTCCGGCGCGGTGCGGGCGCGCTTGGTCACCAGCTTGTTCAATGCATGGATGTAAGCCCGCACGGCCGCCACGATGGTATCGGTATCCGCGCCTTGACCATCCACGCTCTTGCCCTCCTCGGCCAGGCGCACGGTGCAGCGCGCCTGGGCATCCGTCCCCTCGGTCACCGCGCCCACGGAGAATAATTGCAGTTCCGCCATATGCGGAAACACCGCGCGGATGGCATTGAACGCGGCATCCACCGGACCGTCGCCCCGCTCATCGGCGGTTTTCACCACCCCATCCACCTCCAGCTCCAGCCGGGCGCGCGGCTTGTCCTTGGACCCTGCCCAAACCTCCAGCGAGACGAACTTGATGCTCTCATTGGAGCGCACCACCTCGTCATCCACCAAGGCCACGATATCCTCGTCGTAGACAACCTTCTTGCGGTCGGCCAAAAGCTTGAACCGCGCGAAGGCGTCGTTCAGCGCGTTGTCGCCAATATCGCCATAGCCCAGCGCATTCAACTTGTCGCGGAAGGCCGCACGGCCGGAATGCTTGCCCATCACCAGCGAGGTTTTCTGCCAACCGACACTTTCCGGCGTCATGATCTCATAGGTGGCGGCGTTCTTCAGCATGCCGTCCTGATGAATACCGGATTCATGCGCGAAGGCGTTGCGCCCCACGATCGCCTTGTTCGGCTGCACATCGAAGCCGGTGACCGTGGACAGCAATTTGGAGGTACGCAGCAACCGCGTGGTCTCGATCTGGCTGACATAAGGGTTGCTGTCCTGCCGGGTGCGAATGGCCATCACCACCTCTTCCAGCGAGGCATTGCCCGCCCGCTCGCCAATGCCATTGACCGTGCATTCGATCTGCCGCGCGCCGCCCTTCAGGGAGGCCAGGGCATTGGCCACCGCCAAGCCCAAATCGTTATGGCAATGGGTGGAGAAAATCACCCTGTCCGCGCCCGGCACGCGCTCGCGCACGGTTGAAAAAATCCGCTCCATGTCCTCCGGCACGGCGTAGCCCACCGTATCGGGGATATTGATGGTGGTGGCGCCGGCCTTGATGGCGGCCTCGACGCACCGGCACAGAAAATCCATGTCCGTGCGGGTGCCGTCCTCGGCGGACCATTCCACGTCGTCGGTGAAATCGCGCGCCAGCGTCACGGACTTGCCCACCGCCTCCAGCACCGCTTCCGGCTCCATGCGCAGCTTATATTTCATATGCAACGGGCTGGTCGAAATGAATGTATGAATGCGTTTGCGCTCCGCCGGGCGGATCGCCTCACCGGCACGGGCGATGTCGTTCGGCGCCGAGCGTGCCAACCCGGCGATCACCGGCCCCCTGATGCTCTGCGCGATGCGGTTGACACTCTCGAAATCGCCCGGTGAGGCGATGGGAAACCCCGCCTCGATCACATCCACGCCCAAGGCGGCCAATGCCTCGGCCATGCGCAGCTTCTCGTCGATATTCATCGAGAAGCCAGGGGACTGCTCACCATCGCGCAGCGTGGTGTCGAAAATAATGACGCGCTTCTCATCCATCGCGCCGAAATTGGGGTGATTGATCGTCATGTTACTGCTCCGGAATTCTGGCCTGTTCAGGTAAGGGCGGGATCATTCCCCTGAGCGGCGGGCGCGGCGATCAAAGCACGCGCGAAAGGACTTATCGCTCAGGGGCGGATAAGTCGAAGGAGCAGCCCAGCAAGGGTTGAGGCGGAAGCCATGGCGCTGCTTTAAGCGATCCACCACCCAAACGCAAGCAATTACCCGCCGCGGTCGCAGCAACCCCACCATGCTTTCGCCTCTCTCTCCGGCCTGAGCAAACATCCTCACCCCTCAAGACAAACCATGAACATTATTTTATAACACGCCTCAATGCCAAGTCTTCCCGCCCTGCCCGCTCTGGCCGCCGGCCATGGCCGCGCCGTCCTGCTGGATACGGACGGGGTGATCTCCCCCCTCAGGCCCGGCACCGTCGCCCGGCAAATAGGGGCCAGCATCCCGCTTTGCATCCACGCGCCCGCCACGCTCAAACGCCTCGGCAATCCGTCCATCCAGTTGCTGGACCTGCTGGAGCTGTTCGCCTTCGTACATCCGGCGCAGAGCCTCGCCCCCACCCCGGCCGGGCTGGCCCGCGCGCTGGAACTGCCCATTCCCACCTCGCTCGAATCCGCCGCCCAATCCCTGCCGGAAATGGCGGAACTGCTCCTCACCCGTCTGACCGCCGGCAAAAACACCATAGCCAACCGCGACGCTCCCGGCCTTGCCGCACGCATGGGCGCGGCGGGCTGGCTCTGGGCCCCCTATATTTTGCAAGCACTGGGTCAGCCGGGCGCGAGGCCGGACGGCATGGCCATGCGCCTCTGGAAGCGCCTTCCGAAATGGGAGGAAACCTCCCCACGCCCGCCGCCAGCCGCCTTTGCCGTCACGCCCGCCGAAGCCCGCTCCCGCCTCGCCAGCCTGCTCGGCCCCGGTGCCGAGCAACGCCCCGCCCAGGCGGATTTCTGCTCTGCCGCCACCGCTGCCTTCGCCCCGCGCGAGTCGGAGGGCAACCCCCAAGTCGTCCTGGCGGAAGCCGGAACCGGAACCGGCAAGACCATGGGTTATCTTGCGCCCGCCTCTCTCTGGGCGGAGCGCAACAAAGGCGCGGTCTGGATCTCCACCTATACCCGTCACCTCCAGCGCCAGATTGAGCAGGAAGCAAGCCGCCTGCCCGCCGGCACCAGCGTCGTCCTGCGCAAGGGCCGCGAAAATTATCTCTGCCTGCTGAATTTCGAGGATTCGATGGCCGCCGAAACCCGCGCTGTCCCGCTCGGCCTCATCGCCCGCTGGGCCACCGCCAGCGCCGATGGCGACCTGTTCGGCGGCGACCTGCCCGGCTGGTTCGCCGAACTTTATGGCCAACCCCTCCTCGCCCAGATCGCCGACCGGCGCGGCGAGTGCATCCACGCCGCCTGCCCGCATTTCTCAAGCTGCGTCATTGAGCGCGTCATCCGCGACGCCCGCCAGGCGGATCTTGTCATCGCCAACCACGCGCTTGTCATGGCGCAAGCCGTCTGGGGTGGGCTGGACGATGACAACGTCCCCACCCGCTATGTGTTCGATGAAGGCCACCATATCTTCGACGCCGCCGATTCCGCCTTCTCCATCGAACTCTCCGGCTCCGCCATGGCGGAGCTGCGCCGCTGGCTGCTGGGCGCGGAGGGCACGCGCTCGCGCGCCCGTGGCCTCGCCAAGCGGCTGGAGGACATGGCCGCCATGGACGAAGCAACCCATCAATCCATCGAACACGCCGTAAAATTCGCCAAATGCCTGCCCGCGCCGATGTTCTCCGTGCGGCTGGACCCTGAGCTGGCCTCGGACAACAACCCGGCCGAGGAACTCCTGCGTGCGCTTCGCGCCCAGGCCCGCGCCCGCGCCACGGAGCCCGACCTTGCCGCCCAAACCGCTTTTGAAACCGACCTGCACCCGCTGAACGACGACGTTCTCCCCGCCGCGCGCAAGCTTGGCCAGGCCATGGCGCAACTCCGCGCTCCTCTCAACGCCTTGCGCGAGCGCATGCTGGAACGGCTGGAAACCGAACCCGATTTGGAAGAAGCCATGCGCCAGCGGCTGGAAAGCACCGCGCGCAGCCTGAAGCGCCGCGCCATCGACCCGCTCTCCGGCTGGAAGCGCATTCTCGACGGGCTGGAATCGGCCCCAGCCCCTGGAGAGCGCCCCGCCCGTGTTGAGTTCCTGCGCCTGGACCGCGAGGCCGGAACGGATAAAGACATTGCCCTGCTCTCGCATCTTCTCGACCCCACGGAAGCCTTCACCCAATCCATCGCCGCCCCCGCGCATGGGCTGCTGATCACCTCAGCCACGCTGCGCGACGGCACGGACCTTGAAGAAGCCTGGGAAAACGCCGAAGCCCGCACCGGCGCCGCGCATCTCGCCAAGCCCGCCATCCGCGCCGCGTTCGACAGCCCCTTCGATTATGGCGAGCGTACCCGCGTGGTGCTGATCTCGGATGTGAACGCACAGGATATCGGCCAACTCGCCGGCGCCTACAAAGCCTTGTTCGAGGCCGCGGGCGGCGGCGGGCTCGGCTTGTTCACCGCCATCTCCCGCCTGCGCGCCGTGCACGCCAAAATCGCCGCCCCGCTCGAAGAGAAAAACATCCCCCTCTACGCTCAGCATGTGGACGCGATGGATAACGCCACGTTAGTCGACATTTTCCGCGCCGAGGAACATTCCTGCCTCCTGGGCACGGACGCGATGCGCGACGGCGTGGATATTCCCGGCAATTCGCTCCGCCTCGTGGTATTCGAACGTACCCCCTGGCCCCGCCCGGACATTCTCCATCGCACGCGCCGCACCCACCTCTCCCACGGTGCACCCCGCACTTACGACGACGCCATCGTGCGCCTGCGCCTGCGCCAAGCCTTTGGCCGCCTCATCCGCCGCGCCGACGATAGAGGCGTCTTCGTCCTCCTGGACCGACAGTTCCCCTCCCGCCTGCTCACCGCCTTTCCCGAGCAGGCACGGATCATCAAATCTTCATTATCGGAGGCGGTTATGGGAATCGGCCGGTTTCTCAGGGAAGATCCCTGAATTCGCCACTCACCGACCTTGAGATCATGCCGGCAAAATGGGCGGCCCCTTTATTCCCGTGCGTGGGTTTCACGAAACAGGACGGCGAGTTGGGTAAAAGTCGCGGCATGTGGAGAACCGGGACGCCAGGCCAGCACGACTTGGCGAGGGCAAGCCCCCTGAAGCGGCAGGAGCGCGACCTCATGCCCTCGCGTCACACCGGCCTTCACCGCCAGATTTGGCAAAAGCGTGATGCCAAGCCCTTCCTCGACCATCGATACCAGCGTGGCGAGGCTGGTCGCGGCGAAACTGTCGTCGGCGTGCAGCGCGGCCCCCGGAAAAGCCGACAAGGCATGACGCTGCAGGCAATGGCCGCGCTCCAGCAATAAAAGCGGCGTGTGCGACAGATCCTCTGGTTGGGCGGCATGCCGCCGCGCGAGACCATGATGTTTGCTGACGGCGAGCTGATAGCCATCCTGAAACAGCGGCTCGACCACGGCATCTCCGACATCATAGGGCAAGGCGGCGAGAAGCAGATCGAGACGCCCCTCCGCCAAACCCGCGACCAGGCTGTCCGTCAACTCCTCACGCAGAAAAATGCGGAGATCCGGCCAGAGCTTGCGTATCCTCGGCAAGGTACGCGGCAACAGGAATGGCCCCACGGTCGGAATCATGCCCAGCTTGATCTCGCCCTGAAATGCCCCGCTACGCTGATGTGCGACGACCTCGATATCCTTGATCTCGGCCAATATCTTGCATGCCCGCTCGGCGATGTCCTGACCGGCGGGCGTCAACATCACCGAATGACGGGTACGCTCGGCCAGCGCCACGCCCAGCCGTCCTTCAAGCTCCTTCAACCCTGTCGACAGGGTCGGCTGGGTGACATGGCATATCTCGGCGGCACGAGAGAAGTTGAGCGTCTCGGCGAGCGCGGTGAGAAAACGAAGCTGACGCAGACTGGGCATGATGCTTTATTGGGTTTTTGAATGACGATTAGTTATATAATCAATTTCATCAACGATCAAATCCCCCTTACCTCTTATGCATCACCAACACGAGCCAATGAGGTTTCAAAATGACCAACACATCCGCGCCGGCTTTGCCGCGCCTAAACGAACCAGCTCCCGATTTCGACACACCAACCACGCATGGCCGCAAGAAGCTGGCTGATTTTCGCGGGAAATGGCTGGTGCTGTTCTCCCATCCAGCGGATTTCACCCCGGTCTGCACCACGGAGTTCATAGGGTTCGCCAAGCTCCAGGACGAATTCGCCCGGATCGGTACGCAGCTTCTGGGTCTGTCGATCGACAGCACTCATTCGCATATAGCCTGGACCCGCAACATCAAACAGAATTTCGGCACCACCATTGGTTTTCCGATCATTGCCGATTTGAGCATGAAGGTCGCGCATGATTATGGCATGATCATGCCAGGCGCATCGGACACCGCGGCCGTGCGGGCAACCTTTGTAATCGATCCAGACGGGATATTGCGGGCGATGCTGTATTACCCGATGAACGCTGGCCGTTCGGTGGCTGAAATCCACCGGCTGGTGGTCGCGCTGCAAACCGCCGACGCCAATGCCTGCGCCATGCCTGAGGCCTGGGTGCCCGGCCAGCCGGTGATCGTGCCACCGCCGAAAACCCCCGAAGAGGCCGAAGCCCGCAGCGGTGAAGGTTACGATACGGTCGATTGGTACTTTTCGACCCGCAAACTGTGACCACATACAGGCGGGGCGCCATGGCGCCCCACCTACCCCGCCCCTTGCTCATTCCAAAGGCAAAAACATGACTCCGATTCGTATCACCGAGACTTTCTACATCACCAGCCAAGTCTCGGCTGCGGACATTCCCAAGATCGCCGCCGCCGGCTTTGCCGTGATCGTCAATAACCGCCCCGATGGAGAAGCACCCGACCAACCCGGGCAGGCGGACATATGTCAGATCGCCGCCCAGGAGGGGCTTGACTATCTTTATCTGCCGACGACAGGCGCCACACTGAATGCGGAAGCCGCCAAGGCATTCCGCGCCGCGCTGGAAGCCGCGCCAGGCCCGGTGCTGGCACATTGCCGCTCTGGCGCGCGCTCTTTTGCGCTTTGGGCCATTTCAGAAGTGCTCGCCGGGCAGATCAAACCCGAAGCGCTGGCGGCCCTGGCCGCCGAACGCGGCTGCGACCCTTCCGTCGCGCTGTCCTGGCTGTCGGCCAATGGCCACATGGCAGCCAATGCATTGCCGGAAAAAGGAGACAACTCATGTCCGCCAAACCCGAGATAACCGGATTTTTCGACCCACGCACATGGTCTGTGCAATATGTCGTCGCCGACCCAACGACCAAGGATTGCGCGATCATCGATGCGGTCCATGATTACGACGAGAAATCCGGCCAGACCGGCACCGGCCATGCCGATGAGATCCTGCGTTTCGTGGCTGAAAAAAATTATCGCGTACAGTGGATTCTCGACACCCACCCGCATGCCGACCATTTTTCAGCTGCGCGTTATCTCAAGGAAAAAACCAGTGCCCCCACTGCAATCGGCGAAAAGGTCACCGAGGTACAAGAGCTTTGGAAAGGCTTTTACAACTGGCCCGATTTTCCCGCCGATGGCCGCCAATGGGACAAGCTGTTCGCCGATGGTGAAACCTTCATGCTGGGAACGATCCCGGCGAAGGTCATGTTCTCACCTGGACACACCCTGGCCTCGATCACTTATGTGATCGACGATGCGGCTTTCGTGCACGATACGCTGTTCCAGCCAGACGGCGGCACGGCGCGCGCGGATTTTCCCGGCGGCGATGCGAAGGCACTCTGGAACTCGATCCAGGCAATTCTCGCTCTGCCTGACGAAACCCGGCTCTTCACCGGTCACGACTACCAGCCTGGCGGACGGGCTCCACAATGGGAATCCACGGTGGCCGAGCAAAAAGCCAGAAATATTCACATGGCCCGCTACAAGACCCAGGCTGAATTCGTCGCCATGCGCGATGCACGCGACGCGACGTTGCCGATGCCAAAACTGATTCTGCACGCCTTGCAGATCAACATGAATGGCGGGCGCCTGCCCAGGCCGGAATCAAATGGCCAGCGCTACATCAAACTGCCGCTCGATGTTCTAACCGGCGCGAACTGGGGCTGAAGTCACACCCCTTTGGGGTGGGCCAGGGCAGTGTCCTCTTGCGGTTCAGCCCTGCCCTGGCAGACGTTCAGAGACGCCGCCCCGCCTCCCAACGCAGACTATCTCCATTCCATCACCGGGACATCAGGCGAGGCTGGAGCAGCAAGCCCAGCGCCAAGCGCAGCAACAGCACCAGCGCCATCGCCATCGCAAAACCACCGAACAGCTCCACGGTGGCCAGAGGCTGACCGGTAACCGACTTGGCCAGCCAGCCGAACAACATGCCGCAAACAGGCTGAGCGATGAAGAACGAGGCAAAATAAGCCCCGGTGCCTTTTCCCCTGATCTCCTGATGCAATAAGCCCAGCATCCAGGCCATGAGCCCCGACAGCATAAAGCCTCCGCCAAATTCATGCAGGAACATGGCGGCTCCCAACCATGGCACGCTGGATTGCCAGGCTAGCTCGTAAAGACCCGCGCCGCCTAGCAGAAAGGCGAGTGTGACCAGGACCGGCACAGGCACGCCACGCTGGCGCGCAAGCGTAAAACACAGCGCACCGAGCGGCATGGCCACCGAGCCAACCGCCCCCACCAAACCAGCGGTGGAAGGCGCCGTGAAGCCATGTGCCCCCATGATCACGCCGATGAGGATCTGCGGCAAAATGAACACCATGCCGCCCGCCATTGTCACCCCACACAACGCCCCCAGGGGAATCCAAGGGATGGGAACAACATGCTCCTGGCTGTTCAACTGGGCTTGCTTATGTGTCTCTGGCTCCCAAGTCCATTTCAGTACCGCCAGCAGCATGAGCGGCGCCAGCAGATACGCACAGAAAGGCGCCCGCCAGCTTATGTCGCCCAAGACACCGCCCAGTGCGAAAAACAAGGTCGCGGCGATGGAGGTAATGCCCGTGCTGAGCGCCAAATAGCGTTCTCGCGTTTTTCCTTCGAAGTAATCTCCCAGCAATGTCATGGAGGCGGCAAGCAGGACGGTCTCCGCAACGCCTACCCCCAGCCGGCTGATGATAATTAATTTCAGACTGTTCAAGTAAAGCGGTGCCGTTCCCATCAGCACATAGAGCAGCAAGCTGGCGATCAACGGCCTACGGCGGCCGAAGCGATCCACCACCATGCCCGCGAAAGGTGAAAGCAGGGCCACGCACAAGGCCGGACAGGTGAGCGCGAACGTCACGAGTTGCGCGGCGTCTGGATTGGCGGCGAAATGCGCCTGCATGCGCGGCATGGACGGTGCCAGCAGGATAATGGCCATGACAGCCAGAATTCCCAGGGACACCAGCAACACCCCTTGCACGGGGCCAGGCCGCACGGCGGCTTTTGCCGCTTCATTGTCGATCATGTGGACAAACTCCCTCGATGATTTTGTATTGGCGCTTTCGGCCATTTTTACGGACAAACATCCCCGCCGCCTGGCGGGACCGGCCGCCGGACGTCTCGTCTTGATCTGAAGCGCAAGCCGGCGCGGCTAAATCAGCCCAGGATAAGCGCCGCCATCGACTTGAATATTTTGCCCCGTGATGAACCCAGCCCGCTCACCACATAAAAAGGCGCATAGGGCCGCGAACTCCTCGGGGCGGCCGAAGCGTCCGGCCGGAATATGGGATGTGACTTCGGCGCGCACCATATCGGGCGTGGTGCCGCGCTCCTCAGCCATCTTGCCCAACATGAAACGCTGCCGCTCTGTTTCCAATCTTTCGGGCAAGATATTGTTCAGTGTGACATTATCCACCGCCACCTCGCGCGACAGCGCCTTGGTCACGGCGGTCAGCGCCGCGCGCGGGGCGGTGGACAATGTCATCATCGGATGCGGCGCCTTGACCATGGCGGAGGTGATATTGACGATCCTCCCGAAGCGGCGCGCGCGCATGCCTGGCAGAAATGCCGTGATCATCTCCAACGCGGCCAGGAAATTCGCCTCCAGAGCCGCTTGCCAAGCCGGCTGCGTCAGGCTGGAGAAAACCGCAGGCGGCGGTCCGCCATTATTGGTGACAAGAATATCGACATCCTCACAGGCCAGAAGCAGAGTCCGCCGGGCTACTGCGTCATTCAAATCCGCCACGACCATCCGGGCGGGGCGGCCCGTCAGGCGCATGAGTTCACCTTTGGCCCGTTCGAGCTTGGCCGCATCGCGGCCATTGAGAACGACCTCGGCCCCCTCGCGCGCCAGGGCTAGCGCGCAGGCAAACCCCAACCCTTGCGAAGAGGCGCAAATCAAGGCCCGGCGGTCCGTGAGTCCGAGATCCATATTCTATTCCGCCACCAGCTCAAAAGGCATGCGCCCACCCAGCAACATTTCATCCGGTTCCTTCAGGTCCATATCCACGAAGGACTTGGCCTCAAGCAGCCAGCTTCTCGGTGGCGGCGCCCCCCAGCCTGGACGGGCCTTCAGCTCCGCCAGCGTCCAGCCGACCGGCGTCTCGTCAATATCGATACATTGATAATGGTTGAGGAAGAATTCTATCCTGTGCCCCTCGGGATCGCGCAGATACAGGCTACGCGCCCAGCCAGGCCCCCAATGACGGTTCGGCCCCCATTCAACGGCATGAAACAACCCGCCTTGGGCCAGGCGGTCGCCAATGCCAAGCAAAACCTCATTGCCCGGCACCGTATAGGCGATGTGGTGGAGCTGCGGTCCGGGAGCGCGCAGAAACACGACATCATGCGGATTGCCCTTGCGCTGCATGAAGGTGGCAATCAGCGTCCCGTCTTCAACAATATAATCCGAGAGCCGAAACCCCATGCCGGTATAAAACGCATAAGCCCTGGCGACATCGGGCGTGAAAAGCTGAAAATGATCGAGCCGCAGCGGACAGCCTCCGCGATAAGCCGCGAAATCGCCTATCAGCCGGGGGCGTGTCTGCATGCGCGCGCAAAATTCAAGCGGCACGCCCGATGGATCTAGCGCCTGAAAACCGCGCCCCTGATGCGCCACCTCCACCCAGGCGGTTGGCAACCCCTCCTGATCGAAATAAAATTTGGCGCGGTCAAGATCTTCCTCTGTCAGGCAACGAAACCCGACCCTCTGAGCCACGGAAGCATCTCCCCGGCGCAAAACCAGCGAATGATGCGCGATTTCCTCAAGCCCGCGCAGATAAAGCACCTCGGATGTCTCGTCGCTGACAACGAAGCCGAGACAATCGACATAAAAAGCGCGCGCGGCGGCAAGATCGCGTACACGCAACTCCACGTGACTGGCACGGGTGACGCGGAAAGGAGGATCGTAAAGCTCTGGCAGAATCCGCATGGTGAATCTCCTCTGTCTCAAGCCAGCTCAGTAAGAGTTTCAAATCCCGGCAAGCTGGAAAAAGCCTGGGCCAACGCCTCGGCCGACGGGGTGGCAATATGGGCGAGTATATGACCATCGGGGCGGACAAGCACGCCACCTCCCTCGGACAATCCCACAAGCTTCAGCCAATCTGTCTCAAAGCGCCAGGCCGCATCGCACATCACAAGGCGTGGGGAAGGCCTGCCCCCTTCCAGCGCCGCGCGCCAAGCGGCGTCATCTCCAACGGCGATCAGCGTGAAGGTCCGCGCGTCAAGCAAACTGAGTGTCGAACGGCGAATTCCGCCCTCTGTGAACCAGCCATGCGGCAGGCGGCACCCGGGATCGGCGCGCGGTTCGAACCGATCCACCACCACCTCCGGCGCGAGCGGATCGTAAGAAAAACCAAGTTGCAGGCCGATCGAATTGAAATGCTGACGTTGCAATTCGATCGCCGCGTCAATCCGTGCGCGCCTGTCTGCCTCATCAAGCCAGGCCTGCATGGCCTCACTTGAAACGCTGACATCTTGCGGGCAATCCAGCGCCGCCAGCGCGCTCAAACGTTGCGCATTGCCAAGGCTTTGCTCGGCATTGCACCATGCCACCGGACGGCGCTCGCCCTCATATGTATCGAGCAAATCCTCACCCGCCTCACCACGAATCACGGCGGCAAGTTTCCATGCGAGATTATGAGCATCCTGCAAACCCGTATTCAACCCCAACCCGCCTGTGGGTGGAAAACGATGCGCCGCGTCCCCGACCAGAAAAAGCGGCCCGGCACGATAATGCTCCGCCACCTCGCTGCGCATCGTCCATGGTGTAACCGCGAAGATTTCGAGCGGCGTTTTCGCTCCCCGTCGCCCAATGGCCGCCCGCACCATCTCCTGGCAACGTGCGGGTGTGTAAGCGGCCAGATCAATCCGGCCCGCCGAATGGGTGGTGACATAGCTCCAGAGCCGGGCCGGGTCGTAAGCCAGAAAACCACCCTTCACCCCGGCGCCTGACAGCCAATACAGAATCCCCTTCCGGTCCGTGACGAGTTCGCGCAGATCGGCCTTGAACACGATGGACAAGGCGGTCAGCACCTCGGGATCTCCCACCATGGCAATGCCAGCCGCCGCGCGTGCACCGCTATTGGCCCCATCGGCCGCGATGACAAAGCGGCTGTGCAATTCGTAAGCACCCTCCGGCCCTACGATCCGGCTGCATGCCCCAGCCTTCTCGGCCTGCATCCCCACCCAGGCATGAGCGCGGCGGAAATCGATCAACGGTTCAGCCGCCACCGCCTCGAACAAAATCTCCTCGAACACGGGCTGGGCGATATTGACCAACGGCGTGGGGGTCAGATCGTAAGCGTCATCGTCTTGACGTTCATAAGGCAGTGAGCCGAACAACGTGCCGGTCAAGGTGTCGACATAATGGATTTGCCCGGCCTCCTCGCGGCTCAACCCCTTTGCATAAATCCGCGCGACATCGAGCCCCAAGGCCTGGCAGATTTCGAGGCTGCGCGGATTGAGCGCATGGGCACGAGGCGCCTGGACAGGCGCGCATTCACGTTCGAGCACCACCGAGGCCACGCCAAAGCGCGCCAACCACAAGGCCATGAACGCGCCCGAGGGACCGCCACCAACGATGGCGACCGGCAACAAAATCGACGAAGGCATTTTCCGCTCACTCCTATCGCCGTCCGATTTTACCAAGGGCGGCGTTTTAGTTGACTGAGAGTAGTCTCGATTTTTTTGGAGAGTCAATTAAGAATCATCTTAAAAAACTTTTTCCCGTGGAAAGACCAAGACAGGCCTTCCTTCGAGAACCGCCACGCGCCACCCGGCCGCCTCCCGCCGGAAATGGACGGTAAAACCGCCAATCCCCGCCATCTCGGTGATCAAGCCAGGCTTCCCCGCCGTGCCCCGGTACAGCGTAAAATCCGCTTCCCCGCTCGCCAGGTCCACGCTTTGCGTCCGGATCAGCACATTGGCTAATAGATGGCGCTGCGCTGTATGCGCCCGCGGCACCGACAAGGCGGCACGGATTTCATCCTGGCCATGCGACCAAGCACCATTACGGCACCAGGCGGCATCGTCCGTAAAAAACGCCAGCGCGGCGGCACGGTCTGGCCCATCGAGCGTTCGAACCAGTTCCACCAACACATGGGCGCAAGCCGCCTCAATGGTTGCTTCGGTCACGGGGTCAATGCGGCGATGCGGTTACGAACCGGCGCTAGGGCACCGATTTGCACATCGACCTCATCGCCCGGCTTAAGAAATCTCGGCGGCGAGAAGCCTAGCCCGACGCCAGACGGCGTCCCGGTGGCGACAATATCGCCAGGATGCAAAGTTATGACCTGGCTCAGCCGAGACAGCAGATTCGGGACATCGAAAATCATGTCCGCGGTCGTTGAATCCTGCATGATTTCACCGTTCACGCGTGTACACAGCCTCCAGCCCAAGGCGGGGTCACCCGCCTCGTCAACCGTGGTGATGGCACCTAGCGGACCTGACCGGTCGCTGTTCTTGCCCAACGTCCATTGCGCGGACAGGCGCTGAAAACTCCGTGCCGAAAGATCGTTGAACGCGGCATAGCCGAGAATGGCGTCGCGGGCCTCGGTGGGATCCGCACGGAACAGCGGACGCGCCAGACTGACGGCCAATTCGCCCTCCCAGTCAAAGGCCGCTTCAATGGCGGGCACATCATCTCCATCGACCGCCAGAGACGCCACCCAACGTCCGAACACGACCGGATGATCCGGAATTGGCTGGCCGGTTTCCTTGGCATGGCGCCGGTAATTCAACCCAATGCAAAGAATACGCGCCGAAGCTGGAACGGCTGGAATGCGCGTGAGCCCGGCAAGCGCCAACACCGGACCATGCGCGCCAGCGGCCAAAGCGGCCGGCGGGTCGGCGAAAAACGCCTCCAACCCGGCCAGATGCCGCAAACCATCGGCGCCAGCGGCCACACCGATCTGACAACCGGCTTCATCCCTATAAGCAATTAATTGCATGGTCCCCTCTTTCGTGACGTCGTTTCTCGCGCCATCATGTTTTGAGAGTACTCTCAGTTTTTTTCGCCCGTCAAGTGGCTTTGTCGCGCCGCCAAGCATCTGATAAGCTCGCGACAATGCCCGACCCCTTGCCTGCCCCTGCTCCCACGCCACGCAAGCGCGAAACAAAACGCGACAAAACCCGCGCGGCGCTTTTGGAAACCGCCATCAAGCTCTTCGCCGAACGCGGCATTGAAGACACCTCGATTTTAGCGATTACCGAAGCCGCGGATGTCTCAAATGGCGCGTTCTACTATCATTTCGCCAATAAGGAGACGTTGCTGGCTGAAATACGGCTCGTGCTGACCAATTCGGTGATCGATGAATTGCATCAGGAAATCGACCGCTTGGACAGCCCCGAGGAAAAGGTTGCATTGGGGCTACAATGGCTGGTGGCAAAAGCAACCCGCGCTCCCGACCTTGGCGCGTTGATCGCCGAAACCATGAGCAGCGACGATGCGATCCGCGCCGAGATGTTCGAGCGGCTCCGTGTCGATATCGAAGCGGGAGTGGCACGGGGGCAATTCAGCGTGACACCTCACCCCTTGCTGTTTTCCATGCTTGGCGCCGTGAACGCGCTTTGTATCCGCGCCTGCCTGGCGGGTGAATCAGCCGACTGGGTTGGCCTGTTTGGAGCCGAGCAGCATCTACGCCTACTTGGCGTGCCCGCCCACCGCGCGACAATGCTTGCCTTAACGGCACGGCAAAAGCTCGCGACCCAGCGCGCGACATGATGGATCGAACAGGCTTTGCCGCATAAATCTGGCGGGCGGTTATGAGCCGGGCCATGTCTCCCGGAGATCTCACTTTCAACGAAAGTGACGAGCCGCTTTGGTCGCGGCTGATAAACCGCTGATTTGGTTATGTCCCCGGCGGGATTCGAACCCACGGCCCCAGGATTAGGAATCCTGTGCTCTATCCTGCTGAGCTACGGAGACTTAAAGCATAGCGTTTCCAGCGTCAGAATCGGGGATGGAGCTGCGGACGCCCCACAGCTTACACCCGCCGACAACGGCGCCAGAGCCTCTTTACCCCAGCGCGTTCACATTTCAAACCCGTCTTAGATCATCAGTTCGATCAGGAAAGGCTTGGCCTGCTTGAAACTCGCCGTCATCAGCTCCGCGCACTGCTCCATGCTGTCCGCGCGGGCCGCCTCGACCCCCATGCCCGCGGCAAGCGCTCCCCAGCCAAGGTCGGGCTTGTCCAGATCCAGCATACTCATGGCCGTCGCTCCGGGCGTGGCGCCAACATTCTTATACTCGTTGAGCAGGATATTATATCGGCGGTTATTTAAAATGATCGTGGTGATGGGCAAGGCCTCGCGCGCCTGTGTCCACAAGGCCTGCAACGTGTACATGGCGGAACCATCCGCTTGCAGCGAGATTACCCGGCGCGGGCCATTGGCGCCGATAGCGGCCCCCGTGGCCATGGGCAATCCACCGCCGATGGCGCCACCAACCTGGTTCAACCAGACATGGGCAGGCGCCCCCTGGGAACATCGGTAAAATCCACGGCCATAGGAGATGCTTTCATCGGCAATGATCGAATCCTCCGGCATCACCGCCGCCAGCGTCTGCGCCAGCTTGTCCGATGTCGGCCTGCCTTGCGCGGCGGACGGGCGGGGCACTGACGGAGGCGGCGCAACCGGCGCGCCGAGCGCCTCGGCCAACGCCGCCAGGGCGCGCGCCGTCCTGGTCCGGCCGGGAGAGCACATGCACGTCGGCATCCCGCCGGTACTGAATGGAAGGCATGCCCGGATAACCGAAAAACCCGACAGGCGCCTTGGCGTTGACCAGGATGATCTGTTCAAACGGACGCAGCGCTTCGATGGCCTGATCCATCGCATACGGCACCCTGGTCAGGGGCAAGGTGCCCTGACCGCGCTCCACCCGGGGCACGCCATACTCCAGCATGAGTTGCGCGCCGCTGGCCTGGGCGATCCGCCAAGCCAGCAACTGCCCCTGCCGCGTGGCACCGCCGCCGGACAGAAGAATAAGCGTGTGCCGCCCATTGCGCAGCGCACGCGCCGCATTATCGACGGCAATGGCGTCGATGGGCGGCGGCGGCGGAACAACCAAGGCTGGCGCCACATGACCACCTTCCGTCCAGGATATATCGGAAGGTACGATCAGGCTGGCGACTTGCCCTGGCAGGGTACGGGCGGCCCGCACGGCCTCGGCGGCGTCCGCGCCCAATCCCGGCGTGGCGGTGCTGGCGCGGACCCATTGCGAAACCGTTCTGGTCATGGCGTCGGTGTCGGCGGTCAGGGGAGCGTCGTATGGGCGGTGGTCGCTTGCCTGATCCCCGACAATGTTGACGATGCCACTTCTGGCCCGCCGCGCATTGTGCAGATTGGCCATTCCATTGGCAAAGCCCGGTCCGCAATGCAGCAAGGTGCAGGCGGGTTTTCCGGCAATCCGGTAATAGCCGTCGGCCATGCCGGTGACGACATTCTCCTGCAGCCCCAGGACACAGCGCATGCCCGGACTTTGATCGAGCGCCGCCACGAAATGCATCTCGCTCGTTCCGGGGTTGGCGAAACATGTATCCACACCGGATTGCAGCAATGTCTCGACCAGGGTTTTCGCACCATTCATTCGGTGGCTCCTCTCCATGGTTTCCGGCCACGCGGACGAAACCGGCCGGCACGAAACCCTACATAACGCGCGGCGGCCGGGAATGCCAAAGCCGGCATCACGGGCCGGAAATGCCCCATGCGCTTGAACTTTATCCACGTCCCGGATAGGCCACACGTCATCCTCCACCGCATTGGAAAACAATATGTCCTCTGTTCCGCCGCGCCCTCTGCTCGTGACCCATAGCGGCAAATTTCATTGTGACGAGGTTTTCGCCTACGCCACGCTCAGGCTGGCGCTGGGGGTGTCCCAGCCGGGCGACGACCATGTGCTGCTGCGGACCCGCAAGCCCGAATTGATTGAAACGGGAGACATCGTTTTCGATGTCGGCAGCGTGTTCGATCCTGCTTCGGGCCGCTTCGACCATCATCAGCGCGGCGCTCCGCTCCGCCCGGATGGAACCCCTTTTTCCTCCGCCGGCCTGATCTGGCAGGCTTATGGCGAACGCGCCGTGGCCGCCTTGCTGGCCCCGGCGGGAGAGACTGGCTTCGCACCCGCCATAATGGCGGAACTGGATGACAATCTGATCCGGCGCATCGACGAGATCGACAACGGCGTCTCCGCCACCGGGCCGGTGACGCGCGACTCCTTGAATTTCGCGGCGTTGGTGGGTGATTTCAACCCGCCCTGGGACAGCCCCCACGCCAGCGGTCCCCAAGCGGGCGATGCGGCCTTTCTGGAGGCCGCCGAGATGGCCGGCGGCGTGCTGGCCCGGCGGGTGGATGGGGTGCGTGCCCGCATGCTGGCGCAAACGCGGGTGCTGGCGGCGCACGCGGCGGCCACGGATCCGCGCCTGCTCGTGCTGGAGACCGGCATGCCTTGGAAAAATGCCGTGTTCAGCCATGATCTGCCTGTGATATTTTGCGTCTCCCCGGCCTCCAACGGCAATTGGATGATCGACACCATGCCGCCCGAACCCGGTTCCTTCGCCCAGCGCCTGCCCTTACCCGAAAGCTGGGCCGGGCTGCAGGGGAAGGATCTGGCGGCGCAAAGCGGGGTCGAGGATGCTGTCTTCGTGCATCTGCGCCGGTTTGTCGGCGCCGCGGCATCGCGCGACGGGGCAATCGCCATGGCTCGCAAGGCGCTGGAACTGGCCGCCTGAAACCGCCAACCGCCCCGGTGATCGCGGCTCAGCCAAAGGCCACCCTGGCGAGATGCGCGGCCGCGGCCTGCAACTCCGGCAAGGCGGTTTGCAGCAGCCAGTCCTGGCTGCGATGGGCGGATTGAGTTGCCAGATTGATGGCGGCGGCAACCTGGCCATCGGCACCGCGCACCGGCACGGCGATGGAGCGCAACCCCGCCTCCAACTCACCATCCGTCATCGCCCAACCCTGGGCGCGAACCGTCTCCAACTCAGCCCGCAGGGCCGTCTCATCGATGAGGGTTTTCGGCGTGCGGGCGGAAAACGGTGCCTGGGCCAGAAACCGCGCCAATTCCCCGGGCGGCAGCCATGCCAGCAAGGCCCGGCCATTGGAGGCGCAATAGCTGGGCAGCGTGGTTCCCACGAACAGCGGCACGGAAATGATGCGCGCGGTTTCCGCCCGGCAGACATAGACGACACGGTTATAGGCGCTGCGCGTGTCGAACATGGCGAGCGAGCTGGATTCGCCCAACCGGTCACGCAGCGCATCCACCACCGCCTGCCCGGCGCGCGCCAATGGGTGCCCGGCCAGAAAGGCGCGGGCCAGTGGCATGACCGCCGGGCAAAGCATATAGCTGGCGCCCTCGGCGGTGACATAGCCAAGCCGCTCCAACGTAAACAGGCAGCGCCCCGCCGCCGAGCGCGACAAGCCCGTGGCCTTGGCCGCCTGCGTGACCGTCATGCCGGGTTGCGCCTCGAAGGCGGCCAAAACCTCCAACCCACGGGCCAGAGAGGTCATGAAGCGCGGATCTTCCGCCGATTTTTCCTTGACTTCCTGTCCCTGCACGGCAATTATCTCCGATAAACGAATATTTTATCCGATAATCGGTTAAATTGGGCCAGGACACAAGAGGAAAAATGCAAAAAATCTATTCGAGTCCAGAAGCAGCGCTGGAAGGCGTTCTGTTTGACGGCATGACCATCATGTCCGGCGGGTTTGGCCTCTCCGGCAATCCGGAAAGCCTGATCCCGGCCATCCGCGACGCCGGGGTGAAGAACCTCACCGTGATCTCCAACAATTGCGGCGCCGATGGGTTCGGGCTGTGGATGCTACTGAACAACCGCCAAATCAAGAAGATGATTTCCTCCTATGTGGGGGAGAACAAGCTGTTCGAGCAGCTTTACCTCTCTGGCGAGCTGGAGCTGGAGCTGAACCCGCAAGGCACCCTGGCTGAGCGTATCCGCGCCGGCGGCGCTGGCATCCCGGCCTTTTATACCCGCACCGGCGTGGGCACCGTGGTGGCGCGGGGCAAGCCGGTCGAGGAATTCGACGGTGTGAAATATGTGCGCGAGACCTGGCTGAAATCCGATCTTTCCATCGTGAAGGCCTGGAAGGCGGATGAGGCGGGCAATCTGCTCTACCGCAAGACCGCGCGCAATTTTAACCCGAACATGGCCACCGCCGGAAAGGTCACGATCGCCGAGGTCGAGGAGATCGTGCCCGCCGGCACGCTGGATCCGGATTGCGTTCACACACCTGGCATTTTCGTCGACCGCGTCATCAAAAGCACCATCAATGAGAAGCGCATCGAGAAGCTGACCGTGCGCGAGAGGGAGACCGCCTGATGCCCTGGACACGCGATCAAATGGCCGCCCGCGCCGCGATGGAATTGCAGGACGGGTATTACGTGAATCTCGGCATCGGCATTCCCACGCTGGTGGCCAATTACATTCCCCAGGGTGTGGATGTGACGCTGCAAAGCGAGAACGGCATGCTGGGCATCGGCCCCTTCCCATATCGCGGGGATGAGGACCCGGATCTGATCAACGCGGGCAAGCAGACGGTGACGGCGCTGCCGACCTCCAGCTTCTTCTCCTCCGCCGATAGTTTCGGGATGATTCGCGGCGGGCATATCGACATGGCGATCCTCGGCGCCATGGAAGTCTCCGACAAGGGCGACATCGCCAACTGGACCATTCCCGGCAAGATGGTGAAGGGCATGGGCGGGGCGATGGACCTCGTCGCCGGGGTGAAGCGTGTTGTCGTGGTGATGGATCACAACGCCAAGGACGGCTCCCCGAAGATCAAGGAAACCTGCGACCTGCCGCTGACGGGTGCGGGCGTGGTGGACCTGATCGTCACCGATCTTTGCGTGCTGGCCTGCGACAAGGAAAAAGGCGGGCTGACGCTGCTGGAACTCGCCCCTGGGGTGACGAAGGACGACGTGATCGCCAAAACCGCGGCACCGGTGAAGGTGATGTCATGATAGACGCGTTCATCTGCGATGCCGTGCGCACGCCCATCGGCCGTTTCGCGGGCGGGCTCTCGCCCATGCGGGCCGACGATCTGGCCACCGTGCCCATCGCGGCGCTGCTGGCGCGCAACCCGGGGCTGGACCGCGAGGCGATCGAGGAGGTGATCTTGGGCTGCGCCAACCAGGCCGGCGAGGATAACCGCAACGTGGCGCGCATGGCCGCGCTGCTGGCGGAGCTACCGGTTTCCGTTCCGGGCACCACCCTCAACCGGCTCTGCGCCAGCGGCGCGGATGCGGTGGGCACCGCCGCGCGGGCGGTGATGACCGGGCAGATCGACCTCGCCATCGCCGGCGGGGTGGAGAGCATGAGCCGGGCCCCTTATGTGATGGGCAAGAGTGCCACGCCCTTCGCGCGGGACATGAAGATCGAGGACACGGTTATCGGCTGGCGCTTCGTCAATGCCAAGATGAAGAAGCTATATGGCACGGCCTCCATGCCGGAAACGGCGGAGAATGTCGCGGACCGTTATCAGATCAGCCGCGCGGACCAGGATGAATATGCGCTGCGCTCCCAGCAACGCACCGCAGCCGCCGTGGCCGCCGGCTATTTCGCCGCGGAAATCGTGCCCGTGACCATCGCGGGCAAGAAAGGCGAGACGGTCATCTCCGCCGATGAGCATCCACGCCCGGGCACGACCATGGAAGCGCTGGCCAAGCTGAAGCCGATCGTGCGGGCCGATGGCACGGTGACGGCGGGCAATGCCTCCGGCGTGAACGATGGCGCGGCGGCGATGTTCGTGGCCTCCGAGGCGGCGGCGAGGAAGCATGGCCTCACCCCGCGCGCCCGGATTCTGGGCATGGCCACGGCGGGGGTGGAACCGGACGTGATGGGCATCGGCCCTGTGCCCGCCAGCCGCAAGCTGATGGCGAAGCTGGGGCTGAGCATCGGGGATTTCGATTTGATCGAGCTGAACGAGGCCTTTGCCTCGCAGGTGATCGCCTCGATGCGCGAACTTGGGGTGGACCCGGCTTCGGAGTATCTGAACCCGCATGGCGGGGCGATCGCGCTGGGGCATCCGCTGGGCTGCTCGGGCGCGCGCCTGGCCATGACGGCGGTGCATGGGCTGGAAACACGCGGCGGCAAGCGGGCGCTGGCGACCATGTGCATCGGTGTCGGCCAGGGGTTGGCTCTGGCGGTGGAGCGCGTGTGATGGAACGCCTCATCAACCCCAACGGGCTGAATATGCCCAAGCTCGGGCTCGGCACCTGGCCGATGCTGGGCGAGGATTGCACCAAGGCCGTGATGCAGGCGCTGGCGCTCGGTTACCGTCATATCGACACCGCCGCCGGTTATAACAATGAGGACGCCGTGGGCGCGGCTCTGGCCGCGAGCGACGTGCCACGCGGGGAGATTCACGTCACCAGCAAGGTCTGGTGGGACCAGCTTGAGCCGCAAAAACTGCAAGCCTCATTTGAACGCTCCCTGCGGGCGCTGCGGAGCGACTATGTGGATCTGTTCCTGATCCACTGGCCCGCGAAAGACTGGGATCTGCGCCGGACCATTGAGGCGCTGGTGGCATTGAAGGAAAGCGGCAAGGCAAGGGCCATCGGCGTGGCGAATTTTCCACTGCCTTTGCTGCGCGAGGTGGTGGAGGATCTGGGCGCGCCGCTGGCGGCCATTCAGGTCGAATATCATGTGACGCTGGGTCAGGCGAAATTGCTGGATTATTGCCGCCGGCACGGCATGGCGCTGACCGCCTACAGCCCGCTGGCGCGCAACAAGGTTTCGGAAATTCCCGACATCGTCGCCATCGCGGACAAACATGGCGTGCTGCCCACGCAGGTGGCGCTGGCCTGGTTGCTGGAACAGCAAGACGTGGCCGCCGTGCCCAAGGCGGCGGGGCGGGCCAACCAGCTCTCCAACCTCAACGCCTTGAACATCCGGCTGGATGACGAGGACCGCGCCAAGATCGCCGCCCTGCCGAAGGGTCAGCGTTTGGTCAGCCCAGCCTTCGCGCCGGACTGGTCGGACGGGGAGTGAACCGCCAGTGCCGCCACGGCGGCACGGACGGATTGCGCGAAAATCTGCGCCGGCATGGAGGGCTGAAGATCGGTGCGGGTCGTGAGCCCCACCGGTCCCCGCGTGGCACTGGTATCCGCCGGCAGGCGGGCCAGGAAGCCATGGGCCAGCTCCTCCGCCACCACACCTTCCGAGATGATCCAAACCGCGTTGGAAGCGCGCACATAGGCACGGGCAAAATTGTCGGAAATGGTCTCGATCTCCCCCGCGAACGGCCCCAGCGCGTGAGCGATGAGATAATGCTGCGCCGTCGGACGGATGATGGAGCCCGGCGGCGGCATCAGAAGCTGATAATGCGCGATGTCGGCCAGATCGAAACGGCTGGCGGCGAGCAAGGGATGGTCCGGGCGGACCACCAAGGCGATCTCTTCCTCATAAAGATGCTCAAAGGCGAAACCGCGCATCATCTCGGGCTCGGCCATGCGGCCAAGGACGAACTCCACCTCTCCCAGCCGGAGTTGGGAGAGCAGATAGGCATTCGGCCCCGTGACGATGCGGGGCTTGAAGGCTGGATTGCGCGCCGTGAACGCCGCCGCCGCCCGGGGCAATATACGCGCGGAGACGGTAGGCAGCGCGCCGATGGCAAAGGCCGCCGCCTCATCCCGCCTCACCTGCGCCATGGAACGGACACCCTGTTTCAGCGCCGTGAGGCTGGCCCCGGCATAGCGGTGGAACATCTCGCCAAAACCGGTGAGCTTCAACGTGCGGCCTGAGCGGTCGAATAATTTAACCCTGAGGATCGCTTCCAGCTCCGCGATGGTTTTTGACAGGGCCGGCTGGGTCAGCCCCAGGCTCTCCGCCGCATGGACAACGCTGGAAAGACGCACCACCTCCAGAAAAACACTAAGATGGCGAAGTTTGATGCGAGGGTCCAAACCTTCGCCACGCGGGGTTGGCATATAACCTCCAGGTTATCATTCATGCGCAATATCTCATTTTACATGAAACTCTAAAAGTATTTTATTCACTGCAACGGGGCCACGCGCCCAGGAGGAACATGAACCATGGCTTTCACCAAGCTCAATGACGTGCGGATGCATTGGCGCGAAACCGGGCGGAGCGATGCGCCGGCGGTGATCTTCGCCAACTCGCTGGGCACGGATTGCCGGCTATGGGACGAAATCGCGCAGGCGCTCTGCGCCACATACCGGGTTGTGCTGTACGACAAGCGCGGCCACGGCCTCTCGGAAAACGTGCCCGGCCCCTACAGCATCAAGATGCTGGCCGACGACGTGCTGGCGCTGGCGGATCATCTGGGGCTGGCGACCTTCGCGTTCGTGGGACTGTCCATCGGCGGGCAGATCGCGCAGCAGCTGGCGGTGCAAGCGCCGGAACGGCTTTCGGCCCTGGTCGTCTGCGACAGCGCCGCGAAAATCGGCAATGACGAAGGCTGGAACGCGCGCATCGACGCCGTGATGAGCAACGGGTTGGCCAGCATCACCGGCCCGGTGATGGAGCGCTGGTTCACACCGAAATACCATGCCGAAAAGCAGATGGAACTGGCGGGATGGATCCAGATGCTGCTGGGCACGCCGAACGACGGCTATGCCGCCTGCTGTGCCGCGCTGCGCGAGGCGGACCTGACCCAGGCCATCCCCGGCATTAAGACACCAACATTGGTGGTCTGCGGCGACGGCGATCAATCCACGCCGCCAGAGCTGGTGCAAAAAACAGCGGCGCTGATTCCTGGCGCGCGGTTCGCGTTGATCGATGATTGCGGCCATATTCCCCCCGCCGAACAGCCAGGGGCGCTGCTGGCTCTGCTGACACGGCATTTTGAGGAGCATATCCATGCCTGACCCCTCCCCCCGTTTCACCCAGGGGATGAAGACCCGCCGCAAGGTGCTGGGTAAGACATATGTGGATGCGGCGGTGGCCAACACCACGCCCTTCAACCAGGATTTTCAGGAGCTGATCACCGAAACCGCCTGGGGAAATGTATGGTCGCGCAACACCATTCCACTGCGCGAGCGCTCCATGCTCACCATCGCGCTGCTGGCTGCGCTTGGGCATTACGACGAGGTGGCGATGCATGTGCGCGCCACCCGCAATACCGGGGCCAGCCTGGAAGACATCAAGGAGGCGCTGCTGCACGTGGCGATTTATGCCGGGGTGCCAGCCGCCAACCATGCGTTCAAGATTGCCGCCAAGGCGTATGCAGAGCTTGAGGCGGTGGAAAAGGAGGAAGCCAATGCGTAACGAACCGGCGCCCAATCATAATGGCGCTTTTTATCAACGTGACAGGTCCTGGCATCCGCCGGCCTTCACGCCGGACTACAAGACCTCCGTGCTGCGCAGCCCAAAGCAGGCGCTGCTCTCGCTCACCAACACGCTCTCGGAAATGACCGGCCCGGTGTTCGGTCATGCCATGCTGGGGCCGCTGGATAACGACCTGATCCGCAATTTCGCCACCAGCGGCGACCCGGTCGGCCCTCGCCTCATCGTGCATGGGCGGGTGCTGGACGAGGATGGCCGCCCGGTGCCCGGTGCATTGGTGGAATATTGGCAGGCCAATGCCGGCGGGCGCTACCGGCACAAGAAAGAAACCTACCTCGCCGCCATCGACCCGAATTTCGGCGGGTGCGGGCGCAGCATCACCGACGAGGAAGGGCGTTACTGGTTCCGCACCATCAAGCCGGGCGCCTATCCCTGGCCGAACGGGGTGAATGACTGGCGCCCGGCGCATATTCATTTCTCGGTATTCGGTCATGCCTTCGCACAGCGTCTGATCACGCAGATGTATTTCGAGGGCGACCCGATGATCTGGCAATGCCCGATCGTCCAGGGCATCCCCTCGCGCGAGGCGGTGGAGACACTCGTGGCGGCTCTGGACCGCGGCGCCACGATCCCGATGGATACGCTGGCCTATAAGTTCGACATCGTGCTGCGCGGCCGCCGCTCCACGATGTTCGAAAACCGGATGGAAGGAAACTAACCCATGGCACAATCTCTAAACCGGCTGAAGGAAAGCCCTTCGCAGACCGCGGGCCCCTATGTGCATATCGGCACCACACCGAACTTCATTGGCATCGACAGCCTCTATCCTCAGGATCTGGGCCTGGGCGCTTGCCCGGCCGAGGCCAAGGGTGAGCGCATCGTCATCACCGGGCAGGTTTTCGACGGCTCCGGCAGCCCGCTGCGCGACGCGCTGATCGAGATCTGGCAAGCTGACGCGGACGGGCTTTATCCCGGGCGCGGTGAGCACCGGGGGGCGGCGGATCCAAATTTTCCCGGCTGGTTCCGCCAACCCGTGGACGGCGCCACCGGCATATACCGGTTCGAAACGATCAAGCCCGGCACCGTCCCCTACATGGACGGCCGGAAGATGGCCCCGCATATCACCTTCTGGATCGTTGCGCGCGGCATCAATATCGGCCTGCACACCCGCATGTATTTCGGCGACGAACAGGCCGCCAACGAAGCCGACCCGTTGCTGGGCCGGGTAGAGTTGAAAGTGCGCGTGCCCACCCTGATCGCGCCGCGTGGAGAGGAAAATGGCATGCCCTGCTATAAATTCGACATTCACCTGCAGGGCGACAAGGAAACCATTTTCCTGGATATCTGAGACGTCATGACACAGAGCTTTGCCGCCGCGCTCCTCGCCGATGCCGAGATCGAAACCTGGTTCAGTCAGGAGGCCGAACTCCACGCCATGCTGGAGTTCGAGATCGCCCTGGCCCAGGCGCAGGCCGCGACCGGATTGATTCCGGCCGAAGCTGCGGCGGCGATCGCACGGGGCGGCTCTGAATTCACCCCCGACCCGGCGGCCCTGGCCGCCGGGCTGTTCAAGGATGGGGTGCTGGGGCCCGGTTTCGTGAAGGCGCTGCGCGCCAGCCTGCCGGAAACAGCCCGGCCCTATCTGCATTTCGGCGCCACCAGCCAGGATATCACCGACACGGCGCTGACCTTGCGGCTAAAGCCGGTGATGGCGGTGCTGACGGCCCGGCTGGCGGCGCTGACCGGCATGCTGGAAACGCTGGCGGACGACCAAGGCGGCATGACGCTGATGGCGCAGACGCGCATGCAGGCGGCATTGCCGATGACGGTGAAGGACAAGGTTGCGTCCTGGCTGCTCCCGCTGCGGCGACACCAGGACAGGCTGGCGGCACTGGCGCCGCGGCTGCTGGTGATCCAACTGGGCGGGCCGGTGGGCACCCGGGCGGAGCTGGGTGACAAGGCTGAGCAAGTGGCGGCTGGGCTGGCGGCGCGGCTGGCTCTGGGCAACGCGCCCTGCTGGCACACCGCGCGGGATAACATCGTGGAATTCGGCGCGGTGCTGGCACTGATCGCGGGGGCCTTGGGCAAGATCGGACTGGATGCGGCACTGCTGGCGCAAACGGAAAACGGATCGCTGAAAATCGCGGGCGGGGGAACCTCCTCCGCCATGGCACATAAGGCAAACCCCGTAACAGCGGAGTTGCTGGTGGCGCTGGCACGCCATGCGGCGGGGCTCTCCGGCACGCTGAACCAAGCCTTGCTGCATGAAAATGAACGCTCCGGCGCGGCCTGGACCCTGGAATGGTTCACCCTGCCGCCCCTGACCATCGCCACGGGGGCGTCGCTGCGCGCGGCGGCCGGGCTGGTGCCAAGGATGCGCTTTCAACCCCGCTAAGGCCAATCTCCCGCCGGTCGCCGCCTGAGACATTATCTGTACCGGATGGTGCATGGATTGCCATTCCGTGGCTTGACCGTCATGATGGGCGGGCAGACCGTCTTTGTGGCAAGGTTCAGGAATGGCTAAAAACATAGGTTTGGTGGACGGGGATGCACCGGTGTCTCTCGGAAAAACCCGAGATCCGGAGCGCACAAGGCAGGATATATTACGGGTCGCGACCGAGGAGTTCGCCAAACACGGCTTGTCGGGCGCGCGGGTGGATGCCATCGCCGCGCGCACCCATACCACCAAGCGGATGATTTATTATTACTTTGAAAGTAAAGAGGGGCTTTATATCACCGTGCTGGAGCACGCTTATGGCGGCATCCGGCAGATCGAAGCCAATATGAAGCTTGATGAGCTTGACCCGCAAACCGCCTTGCGCAGGTTGGTCGAGCTCAATTTCGACTATCACGACGCGCACCCGGAATTTATCCGGCTGGTGATGATTGAGAACATCCATAACGCCGAGCATGTGCGCGGCTCGGAGATCATGCGCCGGACCAACAGCCCGGCGATTGAAATCCTGGCGCGGATTCTCAAACGTGGCCATGAGGCCGGTGTGTTCAAGCGTCAGATCGAAGCGCGCGAACTGCACATGATGATCAGCGCCCTGGCTTTCTACCGCGTTTCCAATCGCGCCACGTTCAGCACACTTTACAATATCGACATCGGCGCGCCCCAGCCGCGTGAACGCCAGCGCCGCTATATCGCGGATGCCATCCTGCTGCTGATGACAACTCCCGAGTGATCAAGCCGCGCTGAGCTTACACACCCATATCGCCATGCCAGGGCGCTGATGCCGGCATCAGCACCCTCTCGTCATCGGCTCTCCCGAGCACCTTGCATTACCTCGACCGAAATCTTAAAATGTAATATTCCACCTACGGATTTTAAAATCCGCATGCCAAATTGTATGTTGAATGGCATGGAGAACAGAAAGCCCCCGCTTCCTTTGGAAGCATTCATTGCCGGAGTGATTGACGCCTGCTTTGTCCGCCGTTTCGATTATTTCCGACCAGTTATTCATGTCAGCAACCGCGTCAGATTCAACCAGAAAGCGGCCAAGCAGAATGACAGTCTCCGCCGCTCAAAATCTTTGTTATCCGATTCGAAGCCACGCCAAGCTCGCGGGCCAATACATGCTCAGACAGCCCGGAGAAGCTAAAACCGCCTCCCATGGCCCTTCCTCCAAGCGTAATAGGGAGCAAAGTCTCGCCTGAAATTCTTGGTGGTTTTCCACGGTTTCTTTTCATGTCCAAAACACCCGAAAAAGGAGCGTGGGGATAGACCATTGTCTGAAAATCCACAACAAACATAAGGGTAGTTACATTATAGACCCCACGCCGTTCCATTCAGAGTTGGAAATCGCCGATCTCTTTGACTTGGATCAACCTCAACCTTGTCCATAAACACGCATTCTCCGAACAACTCTTGAGTCCTGGACATTCTTGTTGATAAGGCACGTGTGAGGTTCGTTCACTGTTATGGTGTGCTACGGACCACAAAACTCGTTACAGGGAGTCGACCCGATGGGCATGATTACGATTTACGGCATCAAGAATTGCGACACGATGAAGAAGGCACGGGATTGGTTAAACGCACATAAGGTCGAATATGTATTTCACGATTACAAAAGCGCTGGCATTAGCCAAGCCACGCTTGAGGGCTGGGTGAAACAATTAGGTTGGGAAGTGCTGCTCAACCGTGCGGGGACAACCTTCAAAAAGTTACCGGATGAACGGAAGCTAGGGCTGGACACCGCCAAGGCGGTGGTACTGATGGAGGAACAACCCTCAATGATCAAGCGACCGGTACTGGCGCGCGGCACTGAACTGTTAGTGGGATTTAAGCCGGAGACATATGCCGCATTTTTTGGGGTGAAATGGTAATCCCCCCGTTTTTAACGGGGCTTGGTTGTAGAATTCACGCGGCGAGTTTCAGTTTCTGAGCGGATGTTATCCCGCCCAAAGCCATATTGGCTCGTTCGTTATTATTGTCAACGCCGGGATAAAATTGGGCCAGGCACCGGTTTAAAAAGGGGCCAGCTGGTTTGAATAAAAAGCCTCAGGTTGAGGCTGGGCAGTATCGGCAGCGGGGAAGCGGCTGTAGCGGAGCGGAAGCCGATTTCCCGCTGCCGATGGCCGTTTTCTTGTCAGGTCATTTTGCCTCCCCTTTGTCCCTCTGGCGCTTGCGACTGCTGGCAAGGCGGAAGCTCTCGCCGTTCATCTCGAGAATGTGCACGTGGTGGGTCAACCGGTCGAGCAAGGCACCGGTCAGGCGCTCGGAGCCGAACAGCGATGTCCATTCGTCGAAGGGCAGATTGCTGGTGATCAGCGTGCTAGCCCGTTCGTAACGCTGGCTGAGCACCTCGAACAACAGTTCTCCACCCACGGCTGTGAAGGGAACATAACCCAACTCGTCGAGGATCAGTAGCTTCACCTGAGCCAGATGCTTCTGGAGGCCGCGCAATCGCCGCTCGCCCCTTGCCTCCATCAGGTCGTGCACCATCGCCGCCGCTGTGGTGAAGGCCACACTGTAGCCCTTCTGGCAGGCCGCCAGTCCCAGCGCGAGGGCGGTGTGGGTTTTGCCGGTGCCGCTGGGCCCCAGCGCGATGACATTATTCCGTCGCTCGATCCATTCCCCGCGGGCCAGTTCCAGCACCAGCGCCTTGTTCAGCGATGGCTGGGCGGCAAAGTCGAAGGTATCGAAGCTCTTGGTATGCGGGAACCTGGCCATACGGATGCGGCGCTCCACCATCCGGCGGTCGCGGTCGATCCGCTCCAGTTCGCATAGGCGCAGCAGATATCTTGGATAATCGGCGCGATCCTGTGCGGCTTCAAAGGCGACCTTCTCATACTCGCGCACGAAGCTGGGCAGCTTGAGTGCCTTGAGATGATTGGCCAGCAAGACAGCGGGCGGCACGCTGGTGGGTTCTGCCTCAACAGCCGGCAGCGGCATCATGGGATCACTCATGCCGGTACTCCCGTTGCGGGAGTTCCTGCCTGTGTGAGCAGGCCCATGTAGCTGCGTGGGTCGGTACGCCCGACGTTCGCGCGTGGCAGATGCGGATAGAATTGCAGATCAAGGCGCGGCACGCGCTGTTCAAGGCGGGCCAGAGCGATCATCTTGACCGCATCGAAGCTGATCGCCCCCATCTCCAGCGCCCGGGCCACCGCCCATTCCACCAGGGCTTGGTCGAAGCGTTCGCACAAGCGCAGCACCTGAATGAACTCGCGCCGCCCCTCCTTGCCGCTGCGTGCTTCCATCAACCGCCGGATACAGTGCATCGGTTCGGCCAGCACCCAGCCATCGAGTGGCGCGGCCTGATCGAGTGCGCGGGGTTTTTGTTCCAACAGTGCCAGATAATGCAGCGGGTTGGCGATGAAGTCTTCCCGCTCATAGCTGCGCGGATGCACCGCAATCTGTTCCCCGCCACAGATGATCTCGACGCGCTCGACATAGGCTTTGATCACCACCTCCTGGTGGGCATAAGCCGTCGGCACCGAATAATCATTGGTACGATAGCGCACCAGAGACATCGATGAAGCACGGCCCGTCACCATATGGCAGGGATCGAACGCCACCGCTGGCAACGGCATGAACGCAGCCAGATCGGCCAGCATCCGTTCCCCGACGCTCTGGTCGTGCCCGCGCAACACGGCCTGCCTGCGTTCCAAACATTGTTCGAGGAAGCGTGCGTTCATCGCATCAAGGCTGACAGCCACCGGCATCGGCACCATGAAGTGGCGCCGCACATAGCCAACAAGCCCCTCGACTTTGCCCTTGTCATTGCCCTTGCCGGGGCGCCCGAACTTGTCCTCAAACAGGTAGTGGCTCTGCAGTGTCGAGAACATCCGGCTGCGCTCACGCTTCCCAGCACCCAGTATCCGCGCCACCGCCAGTCTCGTGTTGTCGTACAGGATCGACTGCGGGATGCCGCCAAAGAAGGCAAAGGCCGCCACGTGCCCCTCGCAGAAGGCCTCCGCCACCTCCGCCGGATAGGCCCTGAAGAACGGCGCATCGCTGTGCGGCAAATCCATGCAAAAATAGTGGAAACGCGTCAGCTTGCCGTCGATGATCCCGTCCGCCTCCCCAAAGTCCACCTGGGCGTGCCCAGGCTTGTGGCTCAACGGGATAAACACCTCACGGCTGCGCAGCCTGGCACCGGCCACATAATCGCGAACGATCGTGATGCCGCCTGCAAACCCGTGCTCATCACGCAGACGTTCAAAGATCCGGGCCGCCGTATGCCGCTGCTTGGCATGCACACTGCGGTCATCGGCCAGGATCTGATCAATGATGTCCGTAAATCCGGCAAGCTTGCGACTATAGGTTCGCCCGCTCCGGCCATGCGGAGCTGGGGCCGGATAAGACAGCATCTTGTCGACAGTCTTGCGATCAATCCCAAAATACCGGGCCGCAGCGCGACGGCTCATCCCGTCAATCAACACAGCGCGGCGGACCTTCTGATAAAGCTCCACTCTCTTCATCCTTCCATCCCCCGCCAAAAAGCGAAGGTCTAGTGTCCTGATTCGGAATTTGTCTTCATTTTGGGCATTTTTGTGAGGGACCGCAGGCAGAAGCGTTGAATTGAGGCGAGGATATCGTCGGCGCTCTTGGTCCATCTGAACGGCTTTGGATTGGC
>NZ_JBFWIX010000017.1:0-67748 GCF_050253495.1 Acidocella sp. | reverse complement strand
TAAGGATTGCCCGGCACCGACGCGGATTTTATGTTTGACTAGGTCAGTTGCTAATTTATTCGCTTTGTCTGGTGAAGAGACGAAGACAAGTGCCGGCCAATTGTCCGTGTTCTCAATTTCTGAATAAAGCCGTTGCTCTTTGTCTGGAACGGACTTCAGGTCGATTGTGTCAACCGCCACCGTTGAGTATCTGGTTTTGAGAAATTCAAAGCGCCATCGGCTTCCTTCAGAAGCAAGCACACTCTCTATGTTTGGTCCTAAAAAGAAGAATTGCTTTGCTTTACCGAGAAGCTTGTAAGCCGCAGCGTTGAGGGTTACTGACCGGTCATCTTGCCTTTGAGGGTCAAGTTTGTAGAATTCATCTACAACAACGAGGTCAAGAACCCCTAAATCATCACGATTTATCAGGCGTTCTTGCGTACCGAGAAAGACAACATTTTCTCGCTCGGCTTTTTCGGAATGGTGGATCAATACGTCAAAACGATCTCCGAAGCGTGTTATTAGGCGGCGTCGGAATTCGTCTAGTAGAGCAATCGTCGGTAGCACGATAGCGACTCGTTTAAAGCGTTCATGAAGCAGAAGGACATCGATAAGGATGCTTTTTCCAAAACTGGTGGGTGCGCTAAGGATGAGGTTTTTGCCGCTGAGTAAAGTATGTAACGCTGAAAGCTGTTCACGGTGTAGTGTAATGCCTAGTGCGGGAACGGTCGCGCGTTCTGCAGCCAATTCGTCGCGAGCTTCGGCATGTTTACGGTCAACATAATTCCACAATCCTACAGAGCGCGCGAGGGCACTAAATACCGCGCCATAATTTTCGAGTTCTGGCTTTTCGGCAATTAGCTCTGCGAGACGTGGAATGACACCCAAGAGTTCTGGATCATCCGGTTCTGAAATCTGTACTCGACATGAGGCGTCTTGAAGGATCGAAAAAACCTCATGCTTCAAATCGGCTCCGGTCAAACTGTGAAGAGTGCGCCAGTTTGTGTCGACGATGCTCATTGAAGCCCCTTCAGCCTTTTGTCGAAGGCCTCGACGAGTGATTTTTTACTTAAGAGTGGAATATATGCGAGAAGAAGTTTGAGCTTGATTGGTAATCCACTGTCACTGAGTTTCTTTTCGAGGGCATCTAGTTCTTTGGCGGCTTCTGCAACGTAACTTGCGTCCTGCTGCGTGGCCATGGTCACGGCCTTACTGTCGCACAATATGCCAACGACAAAGACCGCATTTTGAATTAACGTATCCAAGCTCTCTTGCTTTTTAAATATCCTCATTACATCTTCATATCGAGGTGTCGATTTTGGAATCTGTGGACCAAGAAGCATCTTTTGATTTGATAGAAATCCTTCATCGATATGTGACTGGATTGAGGCAATGGCATCGGTAATCGCGGATGCGCCCGATTTATAGAGTTTCGATTCACCCAACCATATTTGAATTGAGCCGTCCTTGGGAAACCGGACATGAACCAAGTCGAAGGCTTTAACTACGTCATTCGAAGCGGATTTATAAAATACGCGTGGAGAAATGGGAATCGTATCAAAGAAGTCTCGACAAATGGCGTGGAGGGCGATTTCGCCGGCTTCTCCACGGGAGGCGTATTTTGCACTGGTATAAACACGTATGGCAGCTTGGTTTAGTTTCAAAAGCACATTGCCATGGTCCATGCGGAGTTCGTCTTCTGGCAATGCGTAGTCAGGCAACCACTCTGCCAAATGGAAAGCAAACTGTTGGCAGCGCCAAGTGTCAAATTCGAAGCCCGCACAATACAAACGGGGGGCGGGATTGCCATCCTTACTGTGTAGGCGCTGTAAAAAGCGCTCGGGTTTTGTATCGTAGACGCTCACATGCCACCTCTCGTTGTGGAGAAAGGCATAAAATTTGGTAATTTCCAAGTGGTAAGGAGTCTGTTGACCATTTTGTGTTTGATCTGACGCTAGATCAAACACACCAAGGCAGCAAAACGTTTGCATATAGAAGCTGGTGCGGGCGGCCGGAATCGAACCGGCACAGGGCTATGCCCCAACGGATTTCTTATCTTGTGCGTCTACTATAAGTGATTGAAATTATAAACATAATTGGCTGTATTCGCGCTTATGTGTAGGACACTGTGTAAGGGCTTTCACATTCGTGCCGACCATCCGCGTAATGGAACAAGGCGAGTTTTTGGGCAGGCTTAGGGGAAAGAAATGGGCTCCACGCCCAATCCGCGCCACCCCTTCGGGCGGCGCTTTCAAGCCGCCATCTTCATGGCGGATAACAGAGGGGCGTCATCTGACGCCTGCACCTATAGGCATAATTATGAATGGCGATCTTAGGCTTTCGCCTTGAATTTCTTTGTCTGTAGCTCCTTCGCCTGCATCACCGTCAACACGTGGCTGTAATGCTTCTCGATGTACGAAATCGAAGTCCCCATGTTCTTGGCGAGGATGTGAACCGGGATGCCGGACAGCAGGCATTGCGTGCAATAAAAATGTCGCAGGCTGTAAACCGTCCGCCGCTTGCCCCAGCGGTCGTCTAGTAGCTTCAAGCGCGAGAGGATGCTGGCGAACGTCTTGTTGAAGTTTTCCACTGGCTTGCCGTCATAGCCGCAGAATACCAGATCGCCAGGTTCGACGTGCCGCGAGAGTTGTTTGAGCCGGTCCAGATAGGCTTGCGTGCCTTCACGGCAGACAACGGTGCGCGCGCCGGTCTTGGTTGTGGGTGCGACCTCCACAACGAGTGCGGGTTTGTTCTCGGCGTCCTTTTCTATTCGCAGGTCCTGCCAGCAGAGCTGCCGGGCTTCGTTCGGCCGAAGGCCGGAATTGGCCATGAAGAGAAGGTAGTTGCGCAGAAGCTCGCGCTGATAGCGGTGCATTGCATTCGGTCCGGAGCGGTGCAGCCGGCCGCCCCGCTCCTCTGGGGTTAAAACCAGCCCTTCCTTCACCCATTCACGCAGGTAGGTATAGATCTGCTTCCATTCAGATTCATCGAAGGACGGCCTGCGCTCCACCCCTTTGGTGTGCTTGACCTTGGTGGCCTTGATCCACGGCTCGCGTTTGACGAAGCCGATGCGCTTACCCCAGCGGAATATCTGCCGGAGCATCCCGGCCTCCATATCCAGTGTCTTTTGCGCGGGCACGCGGGCGGCATTGGCCGGAATGTCCTCGTCATCCTCCCATCTCTCAGGATTGTGGTAGTTGATGCGCCAATCCCAATATTGCTCGACGAAGGCGTCCGGCATGTCGTTCACGCGGGCATCCCCGAAGAAAGGGATAAAATATTTCTCCGACATGAACTTGTGCAGCCGTCGGCGATGAATCGACAGGCCGGTTTCGTGAGCGCTGTAGAAGCGCTTCCATAGGTCCTTGAATTTAAGGTTGCCGGCGATTCTCACATCCACGCCGAGCTTCTGTTCGGCCCGGAGTTCGTAGAACAGGTCCTCAGCCAGGTTGAGGGCGGTGGGAAGGTCGCGGGTCTTGAGGGACCGGATGATGTAGCCGGTGACGCCGGGGATTTTTAGGCGGGCCTGATAGACCTGCTGGTTGGTGTCGCCTCGCCGGTACACCATGACGGCCCCGTCCCGGAGGCGGTGGGCTTGCTGGTAGAAGCTCTCGACCATGATCCAAACTCCACAATTTCTGTGAAAGTTCTGTGCAAAACGCTAACTGGAAACAGCGTCGGAAACAAGGGTCTGTAAAGCGTCTGTGAATGTAAAAACAGGGGCCTGACTTCCGCCAAACCCCTGTTTTTGTTGAATAAATCCAAGCCTAAGACTTAGCGCTTGGAGAACTGGAAGCTCCGGCGGGCCTTCGGCTTGCCGTATTTCTTACGTTCGACCATGCGCGGGTCGCGGGTGAGGAAGCCAGCGGCCTTCAGGATGGAGCGAAGCTCCGGCTCGTACAGGGACAGAGCGCGGGAAATGCCGTGACGCACGGCGCCGGCCTGGCCGGAGAGGCCGCCACCGGTGACGGTGCAATACACGTCGAACTGGTTATAACGGTCGGCCACCAGGAAGGGCTGGGTGATCAGCATGCGCAGCACGGGACGGGCGAAATAGACCGGGGCCTTTTTGCCATTCACGATGATTTCGCCCTTGCCGGGCTTCACCCACACGCGGGCGATGGCGTTCTTGCGCCGGCCGGTGGCGTAGGAGCGGCCGAGCGAATCGCGCTTGGGCTCGCGGGTCTGGGGCTGGGCGTCCGGGGTGGCGGCGCTGGTGCCTGCGGCGGCCTGAAGATCCTTCAGATCGGCGAAGGAGTTGGTGGTGCTGGACATGGAATCAGGCCCTCTTGTTCTTGGGGTTCAGCGCCGCGACGTCGAGCGTTTTGGGCTGCTGGGCGGCGTGCGGGTGCTCGGGGCCGGCATAGACATGCAGGTTCTTCATCTGCTGGCGTTGCAGCGGGCCACGGGTGATCATGCGTTCGATGGCCTTCTCGACCACTGTCTGCGGATTTTTGCCAGCCAGACGTTCCTTGATGGAACGGCCCTTGATGCCGCCGGCGAAACCGGTGTGGTAATAGAACACGGAATCTTCCGCCTTCTTGCCGGTCACCTTCACCTTCTCGGCGTTGACGATGATGATGTTGTCACCGCAATCGACATGCGGGGTGAAGGTCGCCTTGTGCTTGCCGCGCAGGCGGTTCGCCACGATGGCCGCGAGGCGGCCTAGAATCAGCCCTTCGGCGTCAATCAGGACCCAGTCCTTCTTCACGTCGGCGGGTTTGATGGAAATCGTCGTTTTCATATGCTCACCCAAAAATAGAGCCGGTCCGGTCCGGCTTGAAGCATCCCCGGGGGACGTTTCAAGCCGGACCGGGAAGCCGTCTCTCACCGTTGAGCGGGCGATTCACGGCCCATGCCGCGCCAAGATTGGCGGATCAGGGGACGACCGCACGCTGTGGCGGGCTTATGGGCAAAACGCGGTGAAAGGTCAAGGGGTTTGGCTTGTGGTAATATGGTACCACAAGCCTGGCGGCGGCGGTTTCGCTGGTGTTGCGTCCGGGGCCTTGGCGGTTCTGGTTCCGTCTAGGTCCAGTCCAGCCGGGGCTCAGTCCAGCCGGGGTTCGGTGCGGCGCGGGCGGGGCGGTGGAGCGGCGGGGCGTTCACGCGGGGGGGAGATGTCCCGCTTGCCAAAGCCGCCGCGCGGTTCCGGGTTGGGGATGGGCGCGCGCGAGGCGGGGGGCGGAGCGCTTTCCTCCATCTGCTGCTGAGCGGCGCGGCCACGCTTGAGCTGGCCGAAATTTGGCACTTCGTCGTAGGAGTCCATGCCGCGCACGGGTGCTGGCAGCACCCCGGCGGCGCGCATCTGCATGACCCGCAATTCCTCATGCAGTGCGTTCAGCTCTCCTTCCAGTGCCTCCAGCCGGGCTTTGACGCCGAAGACGCTGAACGGCACCATCAGGAAGGCCAGGACCCATAGCAATGCCGGCACGGCGAGCGCCAGGAACAGCCAGCCCGGCATCCAGTCTGGCAACGAGAGAGGCAAGGACATCGGCATAGACTCCCTTTAGCGGATTAGTGCCGGAAATGCCGCATATTTGTGAAGACCATGGCGATTCCGGCCTTGTCGGCGGCTTCGATGACCTCGGCGTCGCGGATCGAGCCGCCGGGTTGGATCACGCAGGAGGCCCCCGCCGCGATGGCGGCCTCAAGCCCGTCCGCGAAGGGGAAGAACGCATCGGACGCCACGGCGCAGCCGGTGAAATCGAGCTTCGCTTCCTTGCCGCGCCAAGCGGCGATGCGCGCGGAATCCACGCGGTTCATCTGCCCCGCCCCGACGCCGATGGTGGCGCGGTTCTTGGCATAGACGATGGCGTTGGATTTCACATGCTTGGCGACGCGGAAGGCGAAGAGCATATCCTCCAGCTCCGCCGGCGTGGGGGCGCGCTTGGTGACGGTTTTCAGCGCTTCGGCGGTGACGCGCCCGGCATCGCGGTTTTGCACCAGGAAGCCGCCGGCGAGGGATTTGAAGGTGACCCCGGCCTCGGTCGGGCTGGGCACGCCGCCGGTGGTGAGCAGGCGCAGGTTTTTCTTGGCGGCGAGAAGCGCCTTCGCGCCGTCGCTCGCGTCCGGGGCGATGATCACTTCGGTGAAGATGGTGGCGATCTTGGCGGCGGTTTCCTCGTCCAGCGCGCGGTTCAGCGCCACGATGCCGCCAAAGGCGGAAACCGGGTCGCAGGCCAGGGCGAGGTCCCAGGCGGCGGACGGGCTGGCGGCGGTGGCCACGCCGCACGGATTGGCGTGCTTGACGATCACCAGCGTGGGATCCTCGAACTCGGCCACGCATTCAAAGGCGGCGTCGGTGTCGTTGTAATTGTTGTAGGACAGTTCCTTGCCCTGGTGCTGGGTTGCGGTGGCGACACCGAAGCGCGTGGGGGAGGACGTGTAGAACGCGGCCGATTGGTGCGGATTCTCGCCATAGCGCAGCGTCTGTTTCTTGACGCCGGAGACTGAGAGGCGCTCTGGGTAGCTGTCGCCGAGCTGGGCGGCGAACCAGCCCGAAATGGCGGAATCATAAGCCGCCGTGCGGGCATAGGCGCTGGCGGCCAGGGCGCGGCGGGTGGCGAGGCTGGTGCCGCCATGGGCGGCGATGTCTTCCAGCACCTGGGCGTAGTGGGCGGGCTCGGTGAGGACGGCGACGCTGTCGTGATTCTTGGCGGCGGAGCGGATCATCGCCGGGCCGCCAATATCGATATTCTCGATGCAGTCATCGAAGGCGGCGCCGCGCGCCACGGTCGCCTCGAACGGGTAGAGATTGACCGCCACGAGATCGATGGGGGCGATATCATGCTCGGCCATCTGGGCGATATGGCCAGGGTCGTTGCGCTTGCCGAGAATGCCGCCATGCACCTGGGGGACCAGGGTTTTCACGCGGCCATCCAGGATTTCGGGAAAGCCGGTATGTTCGGAAACCTCGGTGACGGGCACGCCGGCCTCGCGCAGCATCTTGGCCGAGCCGCCGGTGGAGAGGATCTTGGTGCCCTTGGCCACCAGGGCCTGGGCGAATTCCACGAGCCCGGCCTTGTCCGAGACGGAGATCAGGGCGGTGCGGATGGGGACGATGTCTGACACGAGGCGGCTCCGTTATAAGCGACGTTGCGATGCCCAGGCGCGCGGCGATGCCCTCCACGCTCCCCGATGGTGGCCATCTGAGCGCCAGTCACGTGAAGGCGCAGGCGGTTTGGCATGGGGCCCAGATGGATGCAAGCAGGGTTGCGGGCAGCGTGAAACTGGCATGTCTAAAATTTAAAGCTTGGCGACTGTGACAAATTTATCGCAGTGTAAGTAAATATTGCTGTATAATCCGGTCGTGGCCCAGGAAGGCCCTGGCCACCCAGCTTTGGAGGTAGGTGACATGATCTGGCGGGCGGAATGCGTGCAGACACGGCAAACCATCATGATGGTCGGGCTGGCCGGTCTGGCTTGCCTGGGCGGATGCACCTCGCCATCCAAGGCGCAGGAGACGGCGGCGCTGGGCAGGCCCACCCCGGCTTTCACGGTGCAGACGCCGATCGACAGGATCGCGGCGGATGAACGCGGCAAGCAGGTGCTGGACAGGGATGTGCCCGGGGTGATGAGCAATCCGCATTATGTGCTGTTTTCCGCGATGAGCCTGTCGCAACTGGCCTCGCTCTCCGGCGGGCGGCTGACGCAGACCAAGCTCAAGGAGGTGAACGCGGATCTGGCCGAGTTGTCCCCCGGCCAGTGAACCCCGCGCCAGTGATTCCTGTGCCAGTGATCCCAGTGGGTTGTGATCCCAGTGGGTAAGGCGGGAGCGGCTTAGCCGCCCGCCGCGGGTGGGGACGCCGCGACGGCGGAGATGGCGTTGGCGGGCGAGCCCTTGAGCACTTTCGTGCTGGTCAGCACATAGATGACCGTGTCGTGCCGTGAGTCCAGGATGCGTGTCAGGACGAAATGCTTGAAGAACAGCGAGGCGGAGATGGCGCCGATCTGCTCTTGCCGGGGCAGGTCCGAGGGCAGCACGACCGGCCCGTGGGCGATGCAGTTGAGCGAGAATTGGCTTGGATTGGTGGCTAGGCCAGCGCCGCCGGCCAGTCCGCCCGTCTGAGCCGAAGCGGCATAGCAGGAAATCGCCGGGATTTTAGGGTCGTCGAAACGCTCGACGATGACCTTGTCGTTTGGGCCGACCCAGCGGAAATTCGTGCTGACCGCGCCGATCTGCTGCCTATCGCCCCGGTGAGGCGTGACCACCCAGAAAAACAGAATGGCGAGGACCAGCAGGGCAGCCATGGCGACGCCGGCGATCCAGAGAAATTTTTTCATGGGGCTGTTCCCTTGAGGGAGTCATAGACCGCCAGGGTTTTGCGGCAGACGATCTCGTCCGAGAAATTTTGCTCGACGCGGCGGCGCGCGGCGGCTCCGAACCGGGCGCGCAAAGCGGGTTCGTCGATTAGCCTGGCCAGGGCGCCGGCCAGGTCGGCGGGGCTGCGCGGGGGCACCAGCAGGCCGGTTTCCTGGTCGAGCACCGCTTCGCGGCAGCCGGGTATGTCGGTGGCCACCACCGGGCGCCCGGCGGCCATCGCTTCGAGCACGGCTTTTGGCAAGCCCTCGCGGTAGGTGGAGGGCAGGGTGAAGATATGCACCTGGCGGAGCAGCTTGGCCATGTCCTCGACCGGGCCCAGCCATTTGACGATGCCTTCATTTTCCCAGGCTTTCAGCTCGGCTTCCGTGACCGGGTTGGGGTTGGACAGATCCGGCGCGCCGGCCAGCCAGAATTCGGCCCGGCCTTGCAGCCGCCGGGCGGCGGCGATGAAATCCGGGATGCCTTTCTCCTGGATCATGCGCGCGGCCAGCAGGATCCGCACCGGGCCGGAGGGTTCCGGAGAGGGGGTGAAGCGTTCTATGTCCACCCCGGCCCCCCTGATCAGCCGCGTGCGCGCGCGCCTGACCATGCCGCCATCGATCATGGCGTTCAGATCGTCCGGATTCTCGAATACCGCCACGCCGTGAAGCGGGCTCATGGTCATGCGCAGCCCGACCGTGACCAGCGGTTTGAGCAGCTTCGCCAGCCATTTGTCCGACGAGAAGACGAAGCCCAGCCCGATGGGGGCGTTGACCACGGCGGGCACACGCGCCAGCCGCGCCGCGATGCCGCCGAAAATGATCGGCTTGAGGGCGATATGATGCACCACATCCGGCTGGAGGCGCCGGTAGAGCCGCGCCAGCCAGAGGGAGAAGGCCAGCTCCGCGAAGGGGTTGAGGCGCTTGCGGTCGAGATTGGCGGCGTGGAATTCGATGCCCGAGGCCTCGATCGCCGCCGCCGCCCGGCTTTGGCGCGAGACCAGCACCACCCGCCAGCCCGCCTTTTGTGCCGCCAGGCCCCGTGCCCAGAAATGCGAGGCGAAGAACCAGTCCTCCATCAGCAGGAAGACGAGGGTGGGGGGCTTGTCGGACATGTGGCGCGGTTTAGGCCAAGCGGCGCGTTGGGGAAAGGCGGAGTGGCCTAAACGTCGTTGATACCCGTGCGCCGGGCCTGCCAGCGCCAGGAATCGCGGCACATATCCTCCACGTTCAAGGCCGCCTTCCAACCGAAGAGGCGCTCGGCCAAGGCGGGGTTGGCGTAATAGCTGGCGACATCGCCCGCGCGGCGGGGGGCGATGTGCACGGGGATGGAACGGCCGGTGGCGGCCTCGAAGGCATGCACAAGCTCCAGCACCGTGGTGCCGTTGCCGGTGCCGAGATTGACGGTGACCGAGACATCGTGGGCGGCGATGTGCTCCACCGCCAGCGCATGGGCCATGGCGAGGTCCATCACATGGATGTAATCGCGCTCGCCGGTGCCGTCGCGGGTCGGATAGTCGTCGCCGAAGACGTTGAGATGCGGGCGCTCGCCGGTGGCCACCTGGGTGACATAGGGCATGAGGTTGTTCGGCACGCCGCGCGGGGTTTCGCCGATGAGGGCGGAGGGGTGCGCGCCGACCGGGTTGAAATAGCGCAGATTGGCGGCGGCCCGCAGCTTGCCGGTGCGGGCGAGGTCGCGGATGAGATCCTCCATCACCAGCTTGGTGCGGCCGTAAATATTCTCGACGCGGGTGGGGGCGTCTTCCAGAATTGGCGAGGAGTCCGGCTGGCCATAAACGGTGGCGGAGGAGGAGAACACGATGCGCCCCACCCCCGCCGCCTGCATGGCTTGCAGCAGGCGGACCGTGCCGATGATGTTCATGTCGTAATAAAGCAGGGGGTCGGCCTCTGATTCACCCACGGCCTTCAGCGCGGCGAAATGGATCACGGCCTCCACCGGATGCGCCTTCAGCGCCGCGCTCACGGCTGGCGTGTCGCGTATATCGGTCTCGATGATGGTCATGTCCTGGCCGGTGAGGCGTTTCAGCCGTTCCGGCACGTCGCGCTCGGCATTGGCGAAATTATCGAGGATGACGATCTCGTGGCCGCGTTCGGCCAGCACGGCGGCGGTATGGGATCCGATATAGCCGGCGCCGCCGGTCAGCAGGATGCGCATGGGATCAAACCTTGGTTATGGTCCATTTGATATGCTGCGGCCCGTCCTGATGGCCGGGCAGCACGATCTGTTCGGCGCGGCGCGGTTCGGCCTGACCGAAATAGACGCTGTCCTCGATCCGCGGGGCCGCGCCCTCGGCCTTCAGCCGGAAGCCCAGGCCCGAGGGGGTGCGCAGCAGCACGGTTTCCTCGTCTTGCGCCAAGCTGGCGGTGACATTGGGATGCAGGTGAAAACGTATGGCGAAAGGCTGCGGGGTCGGCGCCTCGATCAGATCTTCGCCTTGCAGCTCTTCACCGGTTTCGGACAGGCCGAGGCGGCGATGATGGATGGCGCCGAAGAGTTGGCTCCAGCCGTCGTGATTGGCTTCGATCCAGCCGATGCCGCCGGCATCCTGGCGGGAGACGTTCACGTTGAGCGGCCGGCGGCCCAGCCCTGTCTCGCGGATTTCGGAGGAGGAGGTGTCGGCGACGACCAGGGTGGAATGGGCGGCGCTGGCGCGCAGGGCGGCGGCCCAGTCCCCGGCCAGGGCGGGGGCGGCGCCGCAATTGACGATGAGCCGGTCCTTGCCGAAGGAGAATTCAAACCCCAGGGTGCCGGCATGGGCGAAACGGTCCAGCCCCGGGGCGGCGGGGCTGCCGGCATCCATGAACAGCACGGCCTTGGCGGCGGCGATGCGAAAGAGCCCGCTGGCCTTGAGATGCGAGAGCGTGCCGCGCGCGCGCCCGGCCTGGGCCAGAACGAGGTCGATGAGATTGGCCAGCTCCTCCTTGGAGCCGTTGAAGAGGGCGAGCCCGCCATCGCCATGACGCAGGGCGCGCAGGGCGGCGGCGGCATGCTCGATGGTGGAGATCAGCTCGGCCGGCGGCGGCTTGCCGCCCGCCTGCATCAGGGCGCGGATCTCCGTGAGGTCTTGCAGGGCCAGCAATTGCGCGGCGGGGCTGCGTTCGACATGGCAGCCATCGGGATAGAATTGCCGGGCCAGCTCCGGGACCAGGAATTTCAGCATGCGCGGCAGATATTGGGCGTGCTCGGGCATGGCGATGGAGGCGGCGGTGAGGCCCTTCAGCGCGGTCAGCGCCCGCTGGTCCAGGAACTCGGCCGGCAGGGTGGCGGAGAGGGTGCGGGCATCCTGCACCAGCCGGGACATCAGGGCCTGGCGGAACTCGTCATCCGCCGAGGCGGCGAAGAAATCGTAATGGCCAAGCCAGGCGGCGAGGCGCGCGCCGGAGACGTCCGGCGCGTAGGCGATGGGCTCGGGCTTTGGGGTGTCCAGAAAGTCCAGCACCAGGGTGCGGGCGCGTGAGCGCGCGGCATCCGTGCCCAGGGCGCGCAGGTCGCGCAGCCAGGTGAAACCGTGAAGATGCGCGCGCAGGAGCCGGGTGGCGCCGGGGGCGGCGGCGAAAATATCGTGATGCACGGGCAGCAGGGCGCCGCCGAATTCCAGCTCCGCCTTGACCAGCCGGGCCCCCCGGGCGGGGTCGCCTGGCCAGGGGTCGCGCAGGGAGAGGGCCGGTGCGTCCGGCCCGCTGGCGGGGCGGAGATTTTGCAGCCGGGTGAGCCAGGCGCGGGCCTGGCGGCCAAGGCCGCCGCGGGGAGGGGGGGTATCCGTCATCCGCCGGAACTGGCGCTGAGTTCGGGCGGTGCCGGAGGGGCGCTGGCTCGGATGGCGGCGATGGCGCCCGCATAGTCGGGAGCGCCATAGATGGCGGTGCCGGCAATGAGGCAGGTGGCGCCCGCGGCCAGAACCTGGGGGGCGGTTTTGGCGGTGATGCCGCCATCGATTTGCAGGATAATGTCCCGGCCCGATGCGTCGATGAGTTCGCGTAGCGCGGCGATCTTGGCAAGCTGGGAGGAAAGGAAGGCTTGGCCGCCGAAGCCTGGATTGACCGTCATCACCATGATGAGGTCGGTGAGGTCCAGCACGTTCACCACCGCCTCGATGGGGGTGGCGGGGTTGAGCACCACGCCGGCCTTTTTGCCGAGGGAGCGGATGAGTTGCAGGGTGCGGTGCAGATGTGGCCCCGCTTCGGGATGCACGGAAATATGATCGGCCCCGGCCTCGGCGAAGGCGGCGATATACGGGTCGGCCGGGGCGATCATCAGATGCGCGTCCAGCGGCAGTCTGGTGTGTGGGCGTAACGCCTTCACGACCAGCGGGCCGAAAGTGATGTTGGGGACGAAATGCCCGTCCATCACGTCCAGATGCAGCCAATCGGCTCCCGCGCGTTCAACGGCGGCGGCTTCCTCGCCCAGCCGGGAGAAATCGGCCGCGAGGAGGGAGGGGGCGATGAGCGGGCGAGTCGGGGAGGCGGTCATGATGCTTGCTTGTAACCGCCAGGGCGTAAACGAGACAAGCGGGAGCACTTGTTTCGCTAATGATCAAATGGCAGCTTCCGGACAAGTTATGAGGTCAGCAATCCTGGTTATGGTTTTGTCTCGAAAAATCAGACCTTTATTTGTCCTGGGCGGTTTTGTTGTCGTTGCGCTCTACGGCGCGTTTTTGGCCGCATGCGTTGTTTTGTTATATAGGATGGGCTTTCAAAAAGAGGTGCTGAGCGGCGGGCATCAGCTTCCTCAAAAAGATTTTGGACTGTTTTGGTGCGCCGGAAATGGATTGACCGAGCAATTGGCACACCGGTTTGGGTTCCATGTTTCAGCAGCATACCGGCAAATTTGTCAAAATGACATTTTAACGGCGAATGCCCCTGTCGCGGAAGCGTGGCCTTATCCGCCGACCATGGGGTTTTAGTCGTGCCGTTCGCGCTCCTTCCATTGAAGGCGGGGTTTTGGATTTGGAGGGCGTTTTGCCTGATCGTGGCCGCTTGTCTCTTGCGCGCGGCGCGGGTCAATTGGAAGGTTGTCGGTTTGGGCTTGGCAAGCCCGGCCGCGTGGTACGATTTTGCCAATGGTCAAAACGGTACGTTGACGGGCACTATTCTATTGGTCGCTCTGCTTTCAGCGAGGCGAAGGCCAATCATGGCAGGTGTCTGTGCCGGTGTTTTGACGATCAAACCACATCTGGGGCTGCCCATCGTGATTGCGGCCATTCGATTGAGGGGGTGGAAACTGATTGGTTGCGCGAGCCTTATCGCCTTGGGTTTAGCCGCTGTCGCGTCCATCTTGTGGGGCAAGGAGGCGTGGGTTTGGTTTTTTGGAACAGCCCAGCACGATGAATGGGCGTGGACGGCCCAGTCGTTTAAAACCGCATTTCCAGGAGCGGGCACAACAACTTATTTCATGGCCCGGAGCTTTGGGTTTTCAGACTTCGAGGCTTCCATTGCACAGGCTGTGTCGGCGGTTTTGGCCTTGGCTCTTATCTGGCGATTATGGAAGCCGGGATTCATGGCGGAGCTTCCATGCGTAATCATCACGGTTTGTCTCAATGTCTGGGTTGTGCCTCATGGCTATATGTATGACCTTGTCGCGTTCTCCACGGCGATGGCCTTTCTGATGGTTGGTCTGACGGGATGGGCATGTTTTGCAGCCGCGCTGCTGTGGTTAATGGCGGGGTATACAGGCGTTATAGCGATAGTGGCGACCCATATGCTTTTATTTCCCCTCTGCGCGGCGGCGGGGGCGTATCTGGCCTGGCATGTCAGGCATGAACCAGCCTTGCGATGAAGAACCCGTCCATGCCGCCGCGTTCGGGCCAGAGGCCGGGATGGGTGCGGATGTCGCCTCGATCGGTCACGGCCTCGGGCAGGGCGGGCAGGGGCAGCGGGTCGCGTTTCAGCCCCAGGCGGGCGCAAGCGGCGTCGATGCGGGTGCTGCCTTCCTGGGGTTGCAGGGAACAGACGGCATAGACCAAGCGCCCGCCGGGGGCGAGCATGGCGGCGGCGGCGTCTAGCAGGGTGTCTTGCTGGGCGGTCATGGCGTCGATGTCGCGGGCTTTGCGCAGATGCAACAGTTCCGGGTGGCGGCGCGCGGTGCCGGTGGCGCTGCAAGGGGCATCCAGCAGGATGGCGGAGAAGGGAGTGGCCGGTTTCCAGCTGGCGCCGTCCGCCGTGATGAGCTCGGCGCGCAGGCGCAGCCGCTCCAGATTGCTGCGTAATGTGGCCATGCGGGCCTTGTCGCGCTCGACCGCCGTGACCTCGGCGCCCATGGCGGCGAGCTGGCAGGTTTTGCCACCGGGCGCGGCGCAGAGGTCCAGCACGCGCTCGCCCGGTTGCGGGGCCAACAGCTTGACGGGCAGGGCGGCGGCGGCGTCCTGCACCCAGACCTTGCCCTCATTGAAACCGGGAATGTCGGCAACCGGCGTGCCCACGGGATAACGATAGCCACCGGTTGGCAAAGGCTCGCCGGTTTCGGGCGTGAAGCCGGGCAGGGTTGAAATGTCCAGCCAAGCCTCCTGGGCGTGGGCGGTGGCGATGGCGCGGGCGTTCTGGCCCCAGCTGGTCCAGGCCCAGGCGGGCGTGTCGAGGCGCGGCATGTCCAGCTCCTCCAGAACCACGGGGCCGGCGTTCACGACCTTGCGCAGCACGGCGTTGACCAGCCCGGCGAAGGGGGCGAGCTTGCGGCTGCGCGTCAGATCGACGGCGGTGCCGACGGCGGCATGCGGCGGCGTGCCGAGAAACAGGAAGCCCGCGGCCCCCATGCGCAGGATGTTGCGCAGCTCCGGCGGTGGTTCCCGGCGCAGATAGGGTTCCAGCACGGCATCCAGCGTGCCAGTATGGCGCAGGACGCAGGCCGCCAGGCGGTGGGCGGCGGCTTTGTCCCGCGCCTCGATGCGCGTCAGCGCATCCAGCGCCGCATCCAGCGGTTTGCCTTTGGCCAGGACGGCGTGCAGGAGGGAAAAAGCGGCGTCGCGTGTGGGGTCTGGCATGGCGGTCCTTGGGTTCGGGGGCCGGGCCTAGCATAAAGGATCGGCCCCTGGCCATGCGGTGACATTTGAGACGGGAAGGAGGCTGCCATGAAGATCGCGGTGATGGGTGCCGGTGCGGTGGGATGTTTTTTCGGCGCATTGCTGGCCAAGGCTGGGCATGAGGTGATGCTGATTGGCCGGCCGGCGCATGTGGAGGCGATTCGCGCCGGCGGGCTCCTGCTGGAATGGACCGGGAGGAGCGAGCGCGTCGTGCTGGGGGCCAGCACGGATCCGGCTGAACTGACCGGGGCGGAGCTGGTGCTGGTTTGCGTGAAATCCGGCGCGACCGAGGAGGCGGGGGCGCGGATGGCGCCGTATCTGGCGCCGGAGGCGATGATCGTGAGCTTGCAGAATGGCGTGGGTAACGCGCAGCGCCTGACGCGGATGCTGGAGCGTCCGGTTTTTCCGGCGGCGGTGTATGTGGCGGTGGATATGGCCGGGGCGGGGCATGTGCGCCATCATGGCCGCGGCGAATTGGTGATCGGGTCCGCGCCGCGCGTGGAGGAGCTGGCCATGCTGTTGGGAGAGGCGGGGATTCCGACCACCGTTTCCGATGAGGTGGAGGTCGCGCTGTGGAGCAAGCTGGTGCTGAACTGCGCCTATAACGCGCTATCCGCCATTGCCCGCCAGCCTTACGGACAGTTGCTGGAGGCGGAGGGCGTGCCGGCGCTCATCCGGAGTGTGCTGCGCGAATGCATGGCGGTGGCCGCCGCCAACGGGGTCTATCTGCCCGAGGAACTGGCCGATGAAATCCTCGCCCTGGGCCGGACCATGCCGGGACAGTTTTCCTCCACCGCGCAGGATTTGATCCGTGGCCGGGCGACGGAGATCGATTATCTGAACGGGTATATCGTCCAGGCGGGCGCGGAGCATGGCATTGCGGCACCGGTGAATCAGGCGCTGACCACGATTGTGAAATTGCTGGAGCGGGGCGCCTGACGGGCTGTTATCGGCCATTTTGGGGCTGGTTTTTCGCAACAACCCAGGAGGGGGCGCGTTTCATGAAAGGCGTCCCAGCCTTTGCGTTTTTTGGAGCCGATTCCTCAGGATTGGCAGACATCCACCCAATCCGCCCGCGCCAGGGCGGCCATTCGCGCCGGAGCGATGCGCAGCGCGCTATTGATGGAACCGGCGGCGGGGAGCACCTCCTCGAAGGTTTGTAAGGACATATCGCAATAAACCGGCAGGGGGGTTGCCAGCCCAAAGGGGCAGACACCGCCGACCGGGTGCCCGGTGAGGGCCATGACCTCCTCCGGCGGCAGCATTTTCACCTTGCCGCCGAACACGGCCTTGGTTTTCTTATTGTCCAGCCGCGCATCGCCGCGCGCCACCACCAGCACCGCCCGCTCCCCCACGCGCAAGGCCAGGGTTTTGGCGATTTGCGCCGGCGCCACACCGTGGCCGGCGGCGGCCTCGGCCACGGTGGCCGTGCTGCCCGCCAGCTCCAGGATGGCGATGTCGGGGGCGTGTTCGCTCAGAAAGGCGCGGACTGATTCAAGGCTCATTTTACGTTTGTAGCTTTATCCGCCGATAGGTGGAATGCCTTGGCGCTGGCCGCTCGCGCCGGGGGAGGACGGGCCGGGCGCGCGGAGACGGCCGCAACCGGAAATTGTTTAATGAATAATGAAAATTTTCATCTCCACCCAGGATTTCAGCCATATGCTGAGCCCAGCCGGCGGACGGATGGTCCCGGGACGATGCGCCGCGCGGTCGAGCCTCAACCTATGGAGAATTGAAATGAATCTCGTCAATATCGCGCCCGCCGCCGATCGTCAGCCCGCCTTGTGCTCGCATCCGCAGCATGAGGATGCGCGGGAAGCCGCCATCCAAACTATTTTCGGGCGGCGGTATGAAAATCTGCGGCTGGAGCTGGATGCGCCGAACAGCGCCTGCTGGTGCTTCATGCAGCCGCAGGGCCGGCCTTCTTATACCCATGAGCTGATGCATGACATCGGCGAGATGCAGAACAGCGTGACGGCCTCGTTCTCCCGTATTCCACGCCGGGAGGAGCAGCCTTTTTCCTGGTTCGTCATGGCGTCGGCGGTGCCGGGCATTTATAATCTCGGCGGCGATCTGGGGCATTTCGCCCAGCGTATCCGCCAGAGGGATCTGGGGGCGATGCGGCGTTATGGCCATGTCGCGGTCAAGGCGATTCACCGCAACGTGATCGCGTTCGACACCCCGATCATCACCATGGCGTTGGTGCAGGGCGATGCGCTGGGCGGCGGGTTCGAGCATGCCTTGTCCTTCGACATGATCGTGGCCGAGCGCAGCGCCAAGCTGGGGCTGCCGGAAATCCTGTTCAACATGTTCCCCGGCATGGGGGCCTACAGCTTCCTGTCACGCCGGATGGATCGCCGGCGCGCGGAGGAGATGATCCTGTCCGGGAGAATCCATACCGCCGAGGAGCTGTATGAGATGGGCGTGGTGGATGTTCTGGCCGAGGATGGCCAGGGCGAGCAGGCGGCCCAGGACTATATTGCCCGCCATAATCGCAAGTTCAACGCGCACATGGCGACCTACCGCGCCCGGCGGCGGGTGAACCCGGTGACGCTGGAGGAGCTGATCGATGTGGTCGATATATGGGCCGAGGCGGCTGTGAACCTGACCGATGCCGATTTGCGCAAGATGGACAGGCTTTGCGCCGCCCAGGACCGGCGCCTGGCGGCGATGCGCCCCGAGGACAGGGTGATCATGGCCGCGGAGTGAGGGAAGGGTTCAGCAAGATGCCGGGCATTCGATCACTGATTGTTTGCCCGGCGCAGCGTGTTCAGCGCCACGACGGCCTGCCGTGTTCTCTTCAGTTCAGAATTGGCGCGGGCGGTGAACGTGACCGCCTGCGCGCGCAGCTCACCGCCGCGCAGCCCGCTCCAGGGGATGCATAATTTTCCCAGCGCCATGGCGCCGACATTCGCCGCGCTGCTGCGCAGGGCGTGGGCATGGCTCCGAAATTCCTGACTGTCGCCCCGTGTGGCGTCGGCTTCCAACTGGTCGATCAGATCCTTCGCGTCCGAGAGGAAATCGGACATCAACTCCTCCAGGAATTCGTTGTCTCCCAACAGGCGAAGATTGTCGATGATCTTCTGGTCCAGAGCCGGGTCTTCCTCCTGGGGGACGGGCGGCGATGCAGGCTCGTCCGCTTCCTCCGCGACCGCAAAGGCGGAGCCGGCGAGGGACGGGCGGGACATTTTTTCGACCGCCGCCACCAAATCCTGCGGCGCGACGGGCTTGACCAGGCAGCCATCCATGTCGGCGGCGCGCCAATCTTCCTGGGCTTGGGCGAAGGCGTCCGCCGTGAGCCCGACGATGGGCAGGCGTGGGCCGCCCAGGGCCATGACGCGGTAAAGCTTGGTGGCTTCCAGCCCGTCCATGCCGGGCATGTTGAAGTCCATGAGCACGATGTCGAAACGGTCGGCCTCGCGTTCGAGGATGTCGAGCGCCTTGTTGCCGTTGTCAGCCACGCTCACCTTGTGCCCGGCGGCCTCCAGGATACGGGTGAAGACGCGCTGATTGACCCGGTTATCGTCCACCAGCAGCACATGACGTCGGAGTTTGGCGATGCGAAGCGGTTGCGGCTCCGATGCGGCCGGAAGGGCGGGGGGCCGCGCGGCTGTGCCGGCGCTGTTGAGCCGGCTGGCGATGAGCAGGGCCTGTTGCAATTCCTGGTCGGAGAAATCTTCCGACAGCAAGGTCATGCAGCGCCGGCGGATCGCCAGTTCGGGCAGGCCGGGTCCGGCCGCCGGGTGGATCAGGATCACGTTGGGGCGCCATCTGGGTCCGTCCTCGGGCGGGGGCAAGGTGCCGCCATCGGCGTCATATTCGATCGTCGTGCAGGGCTTGTCCTCGGCGGCGGCGCTGCCGGGCATGGCGGGGGTGGGCGCGACCTCGACCCCCATGGCGACGAGATTGGCGCGCAACAGGGATCTCTTGACCGGGTTGCGAACCCGCAACCCGACTTTGCCGGCGGGCGGATGCCAGGCCGGTTCCTCAGCCGGTTCCTCGTTCGGTTCCGCAACCGCCATCGCCTTGGACGCCCTGATATGGAAGCTGAAGGTGCTGCCCTGGCCGACCGTGCTTTCGACCGCGATGTCGCCGCCGAGCATGGTGACAAGGCGCCTGGTGATGGCGAGCCCCAGCCCGGTGCCCCCGAACCTGTTCAGGATCGACGGGTCGCCCTGCGTGAAGCTTTCGAAGATGCGCGCCCGCGCCTCGATGGGAATGCCGATGCCGGTATCGGATATTTCGCCGCGCAGGATGAAGCCGCCATCGCTGCCCGCCTGGGGCAGGACATCCACCGCGACGACGATGCCGCCGGACTCGGTGAATTTCACCGCGTTGCCAACGAGATTGACCAAGATCTCCTGCAGGTGCAGGCGGCTTGTCCGCAGCCTGGTGGGGGTGCGCGGGGTCACATGGATGACGAAGGCCAGCTGCTTTTCCCGCAGCTGGCTTTCCACGATCCGCCGGACATCGATCAGCAGGTTCAGCAGGTCGAAATCCTCGGCCGAACTCGTCATCTGCCCAGCCTCGATGCGCGAGAAATCGAGCAGCTGGTTGATCAATGTCCGCAGGGAATGGCTGGCGACATCGACGGTCTCGACCATCTCGCGCTGAGCACTGGTGAGGGAACTGGTCCGCAGCAACTGGTTCATGCCGATGATGGCGGTCAGCGGTGTGCGAAGCTCGTGGCTGATGCTGGCGAGAAACAGGCTTTTGGCCTTGTTGGCCTCTTCCGCCGCCTGGGTGGCCTGGGAGAGCTTGCGGATCAGCGTGCCGGCATAGGCGGGCAGGATCACCAGCCCGATCAGCAGGCCCGCCGAAAGATGCGGCAGAGCGGACCAGAAGGGCGTGGTGAGCACGACCAGGAGAAAGCTCAGCGCCGCGACCGGGACCGCGATGAGCAGATAGCGGATGCCAAAGCGAAAGCCGTTCCCGAAAATGACCCAGAGATAAACTGGGTAGAACAGGGCCACATGTTCGCCGCCGAGATGCAATTGCCAGGAGAGAAAGCCGCAATCGAGCAAAAGCGCGTAAAGCCGGCGGGCCTGGCAGATGCCGGGGCGCAGCAGGATATGCGCCAGCCCGCCCAGGGCCAGGACGAAATATAACGCCATCCAGGCCAGGGCCGCGTGGGCGCTTTGGCCGTTCTCCCCGAATAACAGGATGACGACGATGAGGGCCGCGAAGAACAGGCGGTTGAAGCTCATCTCGTGTTCGCTGTCTGGGCGGTTGCGTAGCCGTCCCGCCAGCCACCCCCAACAATGCCGGGCGCCTTGCCCGGCGCGTGCCAGCAGGCTCATCGCGCGTTCCGTTTGGAGCAGAAGAAGGAGGCCTGTGCCTGCCGCCAGGCCAACTCACCCAGGAAAGTGTCAGGCGGCAGGGCCTGGCTCAGCAGGAAGCCCTGGGCTTCGTCGCAGCCTTCCTCCTTGAGCAGGGAGAGCTGGGCATCGGTTTCGACGCCTTCGGCGAGGACGCGCAGATTGAGGATATGGCCGAGATCGATGATCGTCCTGACGATGGCGAGGTCGTTTTTATTGTCGGCCAGCCCCTGGATGAAGGAGCGGTCGATTTTCAGCCGGTCGAGGGGAAATCTCTGCATGTAGCTCAGAGAGGAATAGCCGGTCCCGAAATCGTCGAGGGAGAGGGTCACGCCCAGGCCGCGCAAGACCTTGAGCTGCGGGATGATGTCGTCGATATCGCGCAGGAGGATCCCCTCGGTCAGTTCCAGATCGAGCGATTGCGGCTTGATGCCGGCCTTGGAGATGGCGCTGGCGACGATCTGTGCGATCGAGCGGCGGCGAAATTGCACGGATGACAGGTTGAGGCCGATCCGCAGGCCGGCAAAGCCCTGTTGTTCCCAGATGGCGATCTGCCGGCAGACTTCGTCGATCACCCATTCATTGATCGGCAGGATCAGCCCGGTTTCTTCCGCCAGGCTGAGGAAATGGCTGGGATAGACCAGCCCGCCGCTGGGGCGCGCCCAGCGCAGCAGCGCCTCGGCGCCGATGACCGCGCCGCTGCGCAGGTCGAATTGCGGCTGGTAATGGAGCACGAATTCCTGCCGGGCGATGGCATTGCGCAGGTCGCGTTCCAGATTGGCCGCCAAGCCGGAGCGTGTCCCCATCTCGGCGGCAAAGAAGCGCCACATATTGCCGCCGGCCAGCTTGGCCGCGTACATCGCCTGGTCCGATGTCTTCATCAGCTCTTCGGCGTCCTGGGCGTCTTGCGGCGCCATCGTGATGCCGATGCTGGCCCCGACATTCAGCGCGTCGGCGCAGAGGCCTCCATCATTCAGCCGGCCGATGATGGTGCCGGCCAGGCGGGAGGCGTCGTCCGGCCCGGTGATGTTGGATTGCAGGATCGCGAATTCATCCCCTCCGACCCGCGCCACGGTGTCTTCCTCGTCCACCTCCTCGTTCAGCATGTCGGCGATGTTGCGCAGCAATTTGTCGCCCCGCGCGTGGCCCTGGGAATCGTTGATGGCCTTGAAACGGTCCAGATCGATGAAATGCAGCGCGAAAAGCTGGTCGCCCCGGCGCCCGCGGGCGAATTCACGCTGGATGCGGTCGCGCAGCAACGCGCGGTTGGGCAGCCCGGTCAGCGGATCGTGGCTGGCCATGTGCTCCAGGCGTTTTTCAGCGTTCCGGCGCTCGGTGATGTCCACCGAGGTGGTCAGGACCGCGATGGTGTCCCCCTTGCCGTCACGCAAGGGCTTCTTGCTCGTCAGATAGACGCGGGTATCTCCCGCCTCGGTCACCACGTCTTCTTCCCGGGTTGGTCCGGCTTGGCCGGTTTCCAGCACCAGCTGGTCGAGCCGCCGGCTGGAGGCGCCGCGCTCCCAGCCGAACAGCATTTCCACGGGCCGGCCGACGAGATCTTCCGGCGTGGCGCCCACGGCGGCGGCTTGCAGGGCGTTCACGAAGATGCAGTTGCCCGCGCGGTCGGCGGCGCTGATCATGGCCGGGACAGTGTTGATGACCTGGGCGAGCGCCTCGCGGCTATCCAGCACGGATTGCTCGCGCGGGTCGAAATTGGCGGCCAGGCGCTGCTCCAGCATCTCCGCCCGGTGGGCCGTCATTTGCTGCTGCGCCCGCAGTTTGAGGAGGTTGCGCACGCGGGTGACGAATTCGACATGGTCCACCGGGCTAAGGAGAAAATCCGTCGCTCCGGCCTCCAGGCAGGCGACACGGTATGTCCGGTCGTCATAGGCGGTCACCACGATGATCGGTATGTTGGGATCGTGGGAACGGACATGCGCCACCAGCTTGTCCCCGGTCATGAAGGGCATTTTATAGTCCGTGATGATCAGGTCGGCGCTGTTGTCGGCCAGCCAGTCGATCATGCCCTTGGGGTTGGCAAAGCTGCGGACCTGCACCTCGATGTCCAGGTTGCGGGACAGTCTGGCATAGATACGTCGGTTTGTCGGGCTGTCATCGACAATCAGAATGGTTGGCTTGGAGAACTGCATCAATTCATTTTGATCCGGCGCAACGCGATACATCCCTGGAACCGTGGGGTGAAGTAATCTCTCTCGGTGAAGGGAGCCTGACTGAAAACGCTGAATCTTGAGTTGACCGGAATTTTTCCCCCCCTCGCCGATAGCCCATTGCCGCAGACGATGCCCTTTTTAACCTTCACCTTATGGTAGGAGTTTATTGCACCCGCCCAATTTATTCTACCGGAAATCGAGTTTGACGAATATTTGATGCAATTTCCGTCAATTGGCCCGGCTGGCGCATCAGCCGCCGCCGCCCGCCGCGGCTTTTGGTTTCAAGGGACGCGTCACCCGGCCGGATTGATGCCGGAAGGGGCGCGGGGTTTGGGCGGAAAAGAACAAATCATTGTTTTTGTTTGTAATTTTGACTCAAAACGTAATGCCATATTTGTCCCGCAGCTTGAGCGCATCTTCGGTGTACAGGTTTCGGAGGTAACGTGCATCCTCGGGAGCCATTGGGGCGCGAGGTGTGTTTTCATGGGAAAACACGATTTCGTGTTTCGGGGGCGTTTCAAACCGCGCGATGCGCAGAAAATCGCAGATCTGGTTCAATGTCTCGCCATGGCGGGTTTTCAAATCGGTTTGACGCAGCAGCAGGACCTGTTCCCTGGGGAAAAAATCGAAGACCCTGTCGAGCTGCTCCGCATAAAACCCGCGCTCCACATAGCCGAAGATGCGGCGTATATGCGCGGTTTCCGCCTGTGCCAGCAGCCGCTCGCGTCCGCCGCGGATCGCTTCGCCGAAGGGCAGGCTGTCCCCCTCGCGGGACATCTCCATGCGCCAGTTCGAATAAGCGCGCTCGACAGGGTCGCGAAGACTGATGATGAGCTTGACCGCCGGGTTGTAGGCGTGAATCCGCGCGATGCAGGGCGGCCAGTAAGTGTAGATCGGCGTGGCGTCCCCGCGCAGAATTCCACGGGCGAAGCCTTCATACTCACGGTGCAGATCATCGTATGGAGGATTCTCCCAGGGGAGCGTCTCGTCATCGAAGAAATGCATCTCCTTGCGCGGGCCAAAGCCGATCGTCGGATGCCGCCGCAAGAAGCTCCAGAGCGCGGTTGTTCCGCCTTTCTGGACGCCACAAATCAGAAACGCCAGTTTCTCCATGTCGGTTTTGTCCACAACTCCACTCACCGGCATTGCCTGGCTATCCTGAATTGGGGCGGAAGCAAATGGGGCGGCAGCTCAACGGCGTTATCTGGCGCGGGAGGGGCGCGCTGGCAGTTTGGCTGTAAAAATTTCCACGAAATCAGATGGGTATGGTGGAGCTGAGGGGAATCGAACCCCTGACCTCATCATTGCGAACGATGCGCTCTACCAACTGAGCTACAGCCCCGGTCCCGCCCATGCGGTGCCTTGTGGGGGCGGCATGTCGCGCATTCGGAAGAGGAAGTCAACATTGCCTCGGCACAATCGCGCCGCTACTTGTCGGGGCGAATAGCTTTGTTGGGGAAAACCATGGTCGGCGCGATTTTCTGGCTTGCGGGCGAACTGATCCATCTGATGATTCTCGCCATCATCGCCGCGGCGGTGATGAGCATGCTGGTGGCATTCGGCATCGCCAACCCGCGTAACCAGATCGTTTATGTGGTGGGGGATTTTCTGAACCGGGTCACCGAACCGGTGCTGCGCCCGATCCGCCGGTTTCTGCCTTATTTCGGGACGATCGATCTTTCGCCGGTGGTCGCCATTTTGCTGCTGGAGGCCTTGCAGATGGTGCTGGCCGATCTTTACGGCAGGCTGGCCATGTCCGGGCTGGCCTTCTAGGCGGCTTGTTCTTATCTCTGGGCCGGGACAAGCAGGGGGTCGGGTTTGCTGCCGTTCATTATCGCCATTGTCAGCGCGGCGGGTCGCTATGCCGGGCTTTGCATTTTGTTGTTTCTGGTCCTGGGCGGGCTGGGTCTGGCCTATACGGCGCGCAATCTGGCGATCGACACGGATACGGATCATCTCTTCGCCGATTCCCTGCCTTGGCGGCAGGCGCAGATCGAGGAAGACAAGAATTTTCCGCAATTCAACGATTTGATCGTGGCGGTGGTGCACGCGGCCACGCCCGAGGAGGCGGGCGAAACCGCCGCCGCCCTGAACGCGGCGCTGAACGCCGACAAGAAGAATTTCCTGAATGCGCGCTATGAGGCGGGAGACAGTTTTTACCGCGATGAGGGGCTGCTGCTGCTGCCCACCGAGGATCTGGCCAAGCTGCTGAACCAGATTGTCGCCGCGCAGCCTTTTCTGGGTCAGCTCGCGGCGGATCCGTCCGCGCGCGGCCTGCTGACGGGGATCTCGCTGATCGCCCAGGGGGTGCAGGCGGGAAGCGACATCAGCCCTTATGAAGGCGCCTTGGCCGGGTTGAGCAAAAACCTGAACGCGGCGGCGGCGGGGCATCCGGTGCCGCTATCCTGGCAATCCTTGATCATGGGGGACAGCCCCGGCCAGGGCGATACCGCCTTTGTGCTCGCGCATCCGCATCTCGATCAGGGGACGTTGCAGCCAGGTGGGGCCGCAACCCGGGCGCTGGTGCGCATCGCCGCCACGCTGCCCGATGTGAAGGCCGGGCGCGCCAAGGTGGATTATACCGGGCAGATCCCGCTCTCGGACGAGCAATTCGCCTCACTGACCCATGGGCTGGTGCTGGGCGGGGTGATCAGCGTGCTGCTCATCGCGCTGTGGTTGTACCTGGCTTTACGGTCCTGGCGGCTGATTTTGCCGATTTTGCTGACGCTGGTGATGGGGCTGGCGCTGACCATGACCTATGCGGCCATCGTGGTGAAGGTGATCAATCTGATCTCGGTGGCCTTCGCCATTCTGTTTATCGGGCTCGCGGTGGATTTCGCCATCCAATATTGCGTGCGGCTGCGCGCGGTGCGCCATGACATGCCGGCGCTGGACGGAGCCTTGACCGAGACGGCGCGGCAGGCGGGAGGGCAGATCGCGCTCGCGGCCACGGCCACGGCCTGCGGGTTTTTCGCCTTTTCGCCGACGCCGTTTGTCGGCGTGGCGGAGCTGGGGGAGATCGCCGGGGCGGGCATGTTCATCGCCTTTTTCTGCACCATCACGTTTTTGCCGGCATTGCTGCGGGTCTTCAATCCGCGGCCGGAAGCGGCCCCCGTGAGCCTGCCGGGGGGCGCGGCGGTGGATGGGTTTTTGCAGCGCCATAAGCGGGCGGTGCTGAGCGGCTTTGGCGTGCTGGCCATCGCCGGCGGGCTGTGCGCCGCGACACTGAACTTCGATGCCAATCCGCTGGACACCAAGGATCCCAATACCGAGAGCATGCGCACGATCCGCGGGTTGCTCGGCAATCCGCAGACCAACCCGTTTTATGCCGACGCGCTGGCCCCCAACCTTGCCGCCGCGCGGCAACTGGCGGACAGGCTGGGGCAATTGCCGGAAGTGTCGCAGGCGATTTCGGGCGCCACCTTCGTGCCCGAGCAGCAGGACCAGAAGCTGGCGATGCTGGCCCAGGCGCGGACGATTCTAGCCCCGACCTTGCAGGATGCCGCCAACCCGCCGCAGGCGCAGGTGACGCCCGCCGCGCTGCGCGCCGCCATGGCCAAGACGATTGCCGCGATCGACACGATTGCCGGCAAGCTGCCCAAGAACAGCGCTTTATTGCAGATCGCGGCGGCGCTGAAGACGCTTGAGGGCGAGGACGATGCCCGGGTGATGGCCATGAACGCGGCCATTACCCGGTTTTTGCCGCTGCAATTGCGGAATTTGACGAGCAGCCTGAATGCGCAGCGTATTACCGAGGCGAATTTGCCGCAGAGCATCAAGGCGGACTGGTTCCTGCCCGACGGGCGGGTGCGGGTGGAGGCTTTTCCCGCCGCCACGGCGCAGACCACCAAGGGGCTGAGCGGCTTTGCCAAGGCGGTGCTGGCCGTGGCGCCGCGGGCGGGCGGGCCGGCCATTTCCACCATTGCCACGGCGGGCACCATTCTCAGCTCCTTCCGGGAGGCGGCGCTTCTTGCCTTCATCGCCATTTCGGTGATTTTGCTGCTGGTGTTCCGCAATTTGCGCGATAGCCTGCTGGTGCTGGCCACGCTCGGGCTTTCGGCGCTGCTGACCGCCTTGTTCGCCAAGCTGGCGGGCATGTCGATCAATTACGCGAATATCATCGCGCTGCCTCTGTTGCTGGGGGTGGGGGTGTCGTTCAACGTGTATTTCGTGATGAATTTCCGGGCGGGCATGCGCAGTTTCCTGGCCTCCGCGACGGCGCGGGCGGTGCTGTTCTCGGCGCTCACCACCGGCACGGCGTTCGGGTCGCTGGCGTTTTCGGCGGATCGCGGCACCGCCAGCATGGGGGATTTGCTGTTTCTCAGCCTTGGGGCCGTGCTGATTTCCACATTCGTTTTTTTGCCCGCCTTGCTGCATGCTTTCGACGATGTTGGAAAAACGTAGTTTTTCACTTTCGGGGCATCGCACCAGCGTGGCGCTGGAGCCGGACTTCTGGCTGGCGCTGGACATGATCGCGCGCCAGCGCGGGGAGCTGCTTTCCGCCCTGGTGACGAACGTGGACTCAGAGCGAGAGGCCGGCCGGCCCCTGGCCTCGGCATTGCGGGTTTTTGCGTTGCGCCACCATGCGCCGGAACCGCCGAAGGCGTGAGCCCGGCAAAACGCCGCAATTCTTCAAAGATTTTTAATCCATTCTCAAGCGTTTGTGATTCTTAAGGCTTGGTAAACGGCCTTAAAAGGACCGTCATGACGATCCTTTCCCGCCTTCGTGGCGACCGCAAGGCGGTTTCCTCGATCGAGTATGCAATCATCGCGTCCATCGTGACGTTGAATCTGGTTGTCGCCCTTGGCACGGTTGCGCCTGGGGTGAACGAGCCGTTCAACAAGCTGGCGACGGCGCTGGGCGGGGCCTCGTCGTCGGTGGTGGATACGTCCTCCTCCGCTTCTTCGGCTTCAGGCTCTTCATCATCCGGCACGGGAACCGCTTCCGCCGGCGGGGCGTCCAGCTCCGGCACATCCTCCGGCAGCGACACGTCTTCTTCCTCCGGTGACACGTCCAGCTCAGGGTCGAGCGACAGTGCCTGCACCCAGGGGCATGGCAATGGCAATTGCGGTGTCAATAACGGCGTGGGGAATGGCGGTACCGATAGCGGCACGGGCAAGAACAAGTAGCATCGCCCCGATCACGCGAGACCCGCCGCGCCCTGCTCCCGGAGGCGGCGGGTTTTCGCATGAGGCAGGCGGGTTCAGCCGCGCAGCGTGGCGCCGGTCTTCTTGCCCACATCCGCGACGATCTTGGCGCAGACGGCTTCGATCTCGGCATCCGTCAGGCTTTTATCCGCCGGTTGCAGCGTGACCGCGACGGCCAGCGAGATTTTGCCCTCCGGCACGCCCTTGCCCTGGTAGCGGTCGAACAAGGTCGCGCCGGTGACCAGGTTGCGTTCGGCCCCCTTGGCGGCGCGCAACACGGCTTCGGCGCCGATGCTCTCATCCACCAGGAAGGCGAAATCCCGCCGCAGCGGCTGGAAGGGCGGTAACGCCGGGGCGGATTTCTTGCGGCGTTTCGGTTCGGGGATGGTGTCCAGGAAGATTTCGAACGCCACGCTGCCCGGGGGCAGGTTCAGTTTGGCCGTCATGGTGGGGTGCAGCGCGCCAAAGCGCGCCAGCACGGTCTTGGGCCCCTGCATCAGCGCGCCGCTCTGGCCAGGATGATAATAGGATGGGCCGCCCGCGTTGGTGGTGACGCCTTCCATCGGCACGCCGAGGGCGCCAAGCACGGCGAGCGCGTCGGCCTTGGCGTCCAGCGCGTCAAAGGCGCGGGCGGGGGTGAGGGCGCAAAGCCCGGTCCCGCCCATGCGCAAGCCGGCGGCCACCAGGGCCTGGGACAGATCCGCCGCATAGGCCGGGCCGGTCTCGAACAAGCCGAAATCCGAAAATCCACGGGCGAGATTGCGCGCGGCGGCCTGGGCCAGTGTCGCCAGCGGCGTGGAGCGCATCTGGTTGAGATCGGCGGAGATGGGGTTGGCGAGGCGCAGGCTCTCCGGCGAGTCACCAAACAAGGCGTTGGTGGCGGCATCCGTGAAGGAGAACGTGACGCATTCCAGCAGCCCGCGCGCGGCCAGCACCCGGCGCGCCAGGGCGGTGCGGCCTTGCTTGGGCGTGAGGATGGGGCGCGGCACCAGGGAGGCGACAGGCAGGGAGACCGGGGCGATGGCATCCAGCCCTTTCAGGCGCAGCACTTCCTCGATGAGATCGGCCTCGGGCTCGATCTCGGCGGCTCCCTCGGCGGCGGCCATGGCGCCGGGAAGATCGGGCGCCTGATCGAGCGATTGCGGTTGGGCGATGTCGTTGCGCCAGCTTGGCACGGCGAGGGTCACGCTGGCCGCATCCTCCGTCACCACGGTGAAGCCGAGGCGTTCCAGCGCGGCGATGGCTTCGGGGGGGGCGATGTCCGACCCGCCGAAGCTTTGCAGGCGCTCAAAGCGCAGGCGGGCTTGGCGGCTCCATGCGGGGCGCGCGCCCGCCTGGGTGACCTCGCTGGCCTCGCCGCCGCAAAGTTCCAAGGCCAGGGCGGTGGCGGCGTCCAGCGCCTCGGGGAGAAGCTGGCTGTCGATTCCGCGTTCGAAGCGGGCGCGGGCATCGGAAAAGATGCCGGTGCGCTGGCCGGTCTGGGCGATTCTGACCCTGTCGAACAAGGCGCATTCGATGAAGACATCGGTGGTGGTTTCGTCGCAGCCCGTGGCCTCGCCGCCGGTGATGCCGGCGAGGGACTGGGCGCCCGCGCCATCGGCGATCACGCAATCCTCCGGCCCGGCCTGCACCTCCTTGCCCGCGAGACCGGGGAAGCTGTCGCCGTCCCGCCCGTGGCGCAACGTGAGCGCCGCGCCGTCTAGTTTGTTCACATCGAACACATGCAGCGGGCGGCCGAGATCGTGGGTGAGGAAATTGGTGATGTCGACGAGCGCGTTGATCGGGCGCAGGCCGATGCTTTCCAGCCGTTTGGCCAGCCAGTCCGGGCTGGGGCCGTTCTTCACGCCGTGGATTGTGCGGCCAAGCACCCAGGGGGCGGCTTCGGGGTAGTCATTGACCCATTGAATGGTGGAAGCGCCTTTCCCCGCGATGGGCGCGGGGACGAAGGGCTTGAGCGTGCCAAGCCCGGCGGCCGCGAGGTCGCGCGCGATGCCGCGCACGCAAAGCGCATCGCCCCGGTTGGGGGTGATGGAGATTTCGACGATCGGCTCGTCCAGCCCGGCCCATTGGGCGTAGCTGGCGCCGATGGGCGCGTCCTCGGGCAGTTCGATGATGCCGTCGTGATCCTCTCCCAGCCCCAGTTCGCGGGCGCTGGTGAGCATGCCTTCGGATTTCACGCCGCGGATTTCGCCCACCTTCAGCACCATCCCGTTGGCGGGGATGGTGGCGCCGGGCGGTGCGAACACCACCTTCAGGCCGGTGCGCGCATTGGGGGCCCCGCAGACCACGGACAGCTCCGCCCCGCCCGCATTCACGCGGCAGGCGCGAAGGCGGTCGGCGTTTGGGTGCCGCACCGCCTCGACCACCTGCGCGATCACGAAGGGTTTCAGCGCCTCGGCCTTGTTCTCGACCGCTTCGACCTCAAGGCCGATCTTGTTGAGGGTGGCGAGGATGTCCGCCAGCGGGGCGTCGGTGTCGAGCCAGGTTTTCAGCCAGGAGAGGGAGAATTTCATGGCCTTAAATTCCTTCGTGCAGGCTGGCGGGGGTGAGGGGCGAGGCGCCGTAATGGCGCAGCCAGCGCACGTCGCTTTCGTAGAACAGGCGCAGATCGGCGATGCCGTGCTTGAGCATGGTGATGCGCTCCAGCCCGACGCCGAAGGCGAAGCCCTGGAAGCGGCGCGGGTCGATGCCGCAATTGGCCAGCACGTTGGCATGAATCATGCCGGAGCCGAGGATCTCCAGCCAGTCCGTGCCGCCGCCGATCTCGCCGGTCTTGCGGCTCCAGCCGATATCGACCTCCATCGAGGGTTCGGTGAAGGGAAAATAAGAGGCGCGGAACCGCACGGGCAGTTCCGGCACGCCGAAATAGGCGCGCAGGAAATCGATGAGGCACCCCTTGAGATGGCCCAGCGTGATGCCCTCGCCGATCACCAGCCCCTCGCATTGGTGGAACATGGGAGAGTGGGTGGCGTCATGATCGGCGCGGAAGGTGCGGCCGGGCACGATGATGCGGATGGGGGCGGGGGTGGCGCCGAGCCCTTCGGTCTTCGCCCAGTTCAGCATGGTGCGGATCTGCACCGGCGAGGTATGGGTGCGCAGCACCGGCGGGCGGGCATGTTCCGGCGCCTGGAGGTAGAACGTGTCCATCATCGCGCGGGCGGGGTGGTGGGCGGGGATGTTGAGGGCGGAGAAATTATTCCAGTCGCTCTCGATGTCGGGCCCCTCGGCGATGGAAAAGCCCATGGTGGCGAAGATGGCGGCCAGCTCCTCCTGGGTGCGCGAGAGCGGATGCATGGCGCCGGCGAGATCCGGCCGGGGCGGCTGGGTGACATCGATGCGTTCGCCGGCGAGCTGCCGCTCCAGGGCTTGGCTGTCCAGCACCGCGCGCCGCGCGGAAAGAGCATCGGTGATCTGCGCTTTTATGCGGTTAATCTCGGCGCCGGCGGCTTTGCGGGCCTCCGGCTCCATGCCGCCGAGTGATTTTAACAATGCTGTAATACTGCCGTTTTTACCGAGCAGCGAGACCCGCAGCTCCTCCAGCGCCGCCGCGCCGGCGGCCGCGATGGCGGGCAGCGCCGCCTCCACCAGATTCTTCAAATCATCGCTCTGCATCTTGAATCCGCCTCTAACTTCAGGGGCAGGGCAGACCGCGCGCGCGGCCAAATGTCAAGCCGCGCGGGCGCCGCCGGCGCGGCTTGTTAAAGGGTGCTAACTTTCAAAGGTGTTACAAATAATCAACAGATGTGAAGAAAATCATCCGGGAGGTGGAAACCTCCGTTAGATGAACAAATTAGCCTAATGTGGCGCTTGACCCTTCCCAGCCGGGAAGAGTACAGCCCGCAAGGTGGACGTAATCATAGTGGTTACGTAACCAAAAGGCTAATTTTTGCTCACCTAATTCGGACAGGGATCGGTTCCTACCATGAAAATCAAAGCACTGGGCGCTCTAGCCGGCTTGGCCCTGCTGGCAGCCTGCTCTTCCAACCCCACCAGCACCGCCTCCAACACGGGGACCGGCGCTGAGACGGCGACAGGCCCGGCTCCGGGTTCCGAGCAGGATCTGGTTGCCAATGTTGGCGACCGCGTGTTCTACGCGTTCAACAAGTCCACCCTTTCCAGCGACGCCGACGCGACCCTGGGCAAGCAGGCGGCTTGGCTGGCCAAGTACCCCTCCGTCAATGTGCTGATCGCCGGTAACGCCGATGACCGTGGCACCGAGACCTACAACTTGGCTCTTGGTCAGCGCCGCGCCAATGCCGCGCGCGATTATCTGGTGGCGCAGGGCGTTGCCGCGTCCCGTATCCAGACCATCTCCTATGGCAAGGATTGCCCGGTTGCCCCCGGCAATGACGAGTCCGCCTGGGCGCAGAACCGTAACGCGATCACCTCGGTTCAGGGTTTCAACCCGCAGAACTGCAAGTAATCCGGATTATCCGCCGGCCTCATGCCGGTATGTGACGCAGACCGGCGGCCCGCAAGGCCGCCGGTTTTGTTTTGGCCTATCCGTGTCTATATTTAACCCTGTTTCAAGGACCAGACTGGAGTCTCAATGCGCTACCGAATTCCGCTCCTTGCCGCCACGCTGCTGATGCCGCTGGGAGCATCCGCCCAGCCCCTGATTCAGAGCCAGGAAGGCATTGCCCTGCAGAACGAGATTTTGCAGTTGCAGCAGCAGGTGCAGCAATTGCAGGGTCAAAGCGGTGGAAATGGGGGGTCCTCCCTGGGGGCCGCCGCCGCGCCATCGCCGGCTTCGGGCGGGACGGGGAGCAATTCACTCGTGGCCAGCCTGCTGACGCAGGTGCAGCAATTGCAGAGCCAGGTGCAGGCGTTGAATGGCCAGGTCTCCGAGTTGCAGCATCAGGTGGATACGCAGCACGACCAGACCGAGAAGGAAATCGGCGATCTGAAGTTCCAGATGGGCAATGGCGCGGCGGCCGGTGCCGCGGCGGGCGCGGCGGCATCGTCGTCGCAGGCCTCGGCCCCTGCTTCGGCTCCACCGCCAGCGGTGGCGCCGAAGGATCCCAAGGCGGCGTTGCAGGCGGCGCTGGATGCCTATGGCAAGCATGATTACGCGACGGCCCGGAGCCTGGCGCAGGGTATCGTCACCACCAACAAGGCCGCGCCGCAGGCCTACCGGGCGCAGTATCTGGTGGCGCAGAGCGATGCCGCCCAGGGCGATCCGCAAAATGCGGCCGTGGCCTTCTACAGCACCTACAACATGAACAAAAACGGCACCTATGCGCCGCGTGCCTTGCTGGGGCTGGCGTCTTCCTTGTCCTCCCTGCATCAGAACCAGGAAGCGTGCGAGACCATAGCCTCGCTGAACAGCCAGTTCACCAACCAGTCCGCTGGCATGCGGGCGGATGTGGCGGCGGTGTCTAAACGCGCGAAGTGTCAGTAGACACGGCCTTCGCGGCGGCGCTGGGGCGGTGGCTGCCGCCCGGGGTGCCGCCGCGTTTGGCGGTGGCGGTGTCCGGCGGGGCCGACAGCACGGCGCTGGCGCTGCTGGCGCATGATTATTGCGCGGCGCGGGGCGGGACGGCGATGGCTCTGACCGTCGACCATGGCTTGCGCCCCGATGCCGGAGATGAGGCGCGGCTGACAATCGCCCGGCTGGCCGGGCAGGGGATCGCGTGCCATTATCTCGCCTTGGGGCTGCGGCCTGGGCCGGCGTTGCAGGAGCGCGCCCGCTTGGCCCGGCATGAGGCGCTGGCGGCGGCGGCGGCGCGGGCCGGATTTCTGTATCTCGCCTTGGGCCATCACCTGGAAGATCAGCGGGAAACGGTGGCGATGCGCGCCCGGCGCGGCCCGGGCGGGGAGGAAGGCATGGCCGCGTGGAGTGCGCGCGACGGGGTTATTCTGCTGCGCCCGTTATTGGATGTGCCGCCCGCCGCGCTGCGCGCCTATCTGCGGGGGCGGGGGGTGGCGTGGATCGAGGATCCCTCCAACAAGTCCCGGGCTTTTGAGCGGGTCAGGGTCCGGTTGGATGGCGAGGGGCGGATGCCTGCCCTTTCGGTGGCGCGCAGGGCGCGGGAGCGGGAAGGGGCGGCGTTTCTGGCCCGGCATGCGCGGCTTTATCCCGAGGGATTCGCCGTGCTGGATACCCATCAAGCCCCGCCGGCGGCGCTGGGCGCGCTGATCAGGACGCTCGGCGGCCAGCCTTATGCGCCGCGCCGGGACGCCTTGCTGCGGCTGTCGGAGGCGCTGGGCCCGGCCACGCTTGGCGGGGTGCGGATTGTGCCGGCCGGGCGGCTGGGGGAGGGCTGGCTGCTGGCCCGTGAGCCGGCGGCCTGTGCCCCGCCGGTGCAAGCTGTCAGCCATGCGCTATGGGATGGACGCTTTACCCTGACCACGGCACCGCCGGAGGGCATGCTCTTGGGCGCGTTGGGTGCGGATGCGGCCGAATTTCGAGGATTCAATGGTTTGCCCAGCTTGGTGCTGCGCGCCATGCCTGCCTTGCGCGGCGATGGCGGCGCGGTGATTTTTCCCGCGCCGGCCTGCTTTACCCCGCGGATGCCCGCGGCGGCGAGGGAATTTTGCGCTTGATTTACCCAGGATTTATTTGTGCTGGACTAGGAAATCTGTGCAGTATGCCCAAGTGAGCTCTAAGGATAAGCCCCGTGCCTCATGCAGGGCGGGGAGACCGATGAAAGAATTGGAATCAGTCTAGATGAATAATCTGGGTCGAAATATCGCGCTTTGGGTGGTTGTGGCCCTGTTCCTGGTGGTGCTGTTCAATGTGTTCCAGCCCTCCAGCACGCAGGGCAACTCGTCCGAGATCGCCTATTCCAGCTTCCTGGACGAGGTGAAGAACAACCAGGTGCAGAGTGTCACCATCGCCGGGCACGACATCACCGGCTCCACGAAGGATGGCAAGAGCTTCGAAACCTACGCGCCGGAGGACCAGAGCCTGGTCTCCAAGCTGACGGATGCCGGGGTGAGCGTGACCGCCAAGCCAGAAGGCGACACGATGAATCCGTTGCTGCGGGCCTTGTTGAACTGGGCGCCGATGCTGTTGATTCTGGGCGTGTGGATTTTCTTCATGCGGCAGATGCAGTCTGGCGGCGGGCGGGCCATGGGCTTTGGCAAGTCCCGCGCGCGGCTGCTGACCGAAAAGCAGGGACGCGTGACGTTCGAGGACGTGGCGGGCATCGACGAAGCCAAGGGAGAGTTGCAGGAGATCGTGGATTTCCTGCGCGATCCGCAAAAATTTCAGCGTCTGGGGGGCAAGATTCCCAAGGGCTGTCTGCTGGTGGGGCCGCCTGGCACGGGTAAGACGCTGCTGGCTCGCGCCATCGCCGGTGAGGCCAATGTGCCGTTCTTCACGATTTCCGGCTCGGATTTCGTTGAGATGTTCGTTGGCGTGGGCGCCTCGCGCGTGCGCGACATGTTCGAGCAAGGCAAGAAGAACGCGCCCTGCATCATCTTCATCGACGAGATCGACGCGGTGGGCCGCCATCGCGGCGCCGGGCTGGGCGGTGGCAATGACGAGCGCGAGCAGACCCTGAACCAGATGCTGGTGGAGATGGACGGGTTCGAGTCCAATGAGGGCGTGATCCTGATCGCCGCCACTAACCGGCCGGATGTTCTGGATCCAGCCTTGTTGCGCCCTGGGCGCTTCGACCGTCAGGTGGTGGTGCCGAACCCGGATGTGAGCGGACGAGAGAAGATCCTGAAGGTGCATATGCGCAAGGTGCCCCTGGCCTCCGATGTGGACGCCAAGACCATCGCGCGCGGCACGCCGGGCTTTTCAGGCGCTGATCTCGCCAATCTGGTGAACGAGGCGGCATTGCTGGCGGCGCGTATCGGCAAGCGCGTGGTGGCGATGGCTGAGTTCGAACATGCGAAGGACAAGGTGCTGATGGGGGCGGAACGCCGCTCCATGGTGATGTCCGACGATGAGAAGAAGATGACCGCCTATCACGAGGGAGGGCATGCGATCTGTTCCATCACCCTGCCAGAATGCGACCCGGTGCATAAGGCCACCATCATTCCGCGTGGCCGTGCCCTGGGCATGGTGATGTCCCTGCCGGAAGGCGACCGTTATTCCATGAGCAAGATCAAATTGTTGCAGCAATTGATCATGGCCATGGGCGGGCGCGCGGCGGAGGAGCTGGTGTTCGGGCAGGACAAGGTTTCCAATGGCGCGTCCGGCGACATCAAGATGGCGACCGACACGACGCGGCGGATGGTGACCGAGTGGGGCATGTCCGAGAAGCTGGGCATGGTCTCCTATGTGGATAGCGGGCAGGAAGTGTTTCTGGGGCATTCCATGGGCGGAGCCAAGAATGTGTCCGAGGCGACGGCCCGGGAGATCGACGATGAGGTGCGCCGGATCATCGATCATGCCTATGCCGAGGCCAAGCGCATCTTGACCGAGCGGCGCGAGGATTTGGAACGGCTGGCTCAGGGGCTGCTGGAATATGAGACCCTGTCTGGCGATGAGATCCAGCAGGTGCTGCGCGGTGAGAAGATTATCCGCAAGGTGGTGGACGAACCGATGCAGGACAATAACCGCCGTGGCTCGGTGCCGACGGCAACGCCGAAGCCGGATATGCCCGGTGGCGGGTTGGGGCCGGTGCCGGCCTGACGATCGGGTCTGGAAAAAGGGGGGCTTTGGCCCCCTTTTTTATTGGCCCTGGCGACACCGGGTTGTTCCACGTAAGATTGTGGCACGCAGGCGAGGAGAGCGCGCATGGAAAGACGGCGTTTATTCCAATTGATGGGGAGCGTGGCTCTGGCACCGGCCTTGTCCGGTCTGTTCTGGCGCCGGGCGGAGGCTTGCACACGGGTGTTGTGGAACAGCCCTGGCCAGTCCGTGATCGTGGGGCGGACGATGGACTGGCCGGAATCCACGCAGCCGAAGCTTTATGCTCTTCCCGCGGGCATGGCGCGCGATGGCGGCAAGTTGGGTGGTGTGAGCGTGGTGGGTGACAATCCGCTGCAATGGACTTCAAAACATGGCAGCCTGGTGGCGGCGGCTTACGATCTTGGCGCGATCGACGGCATGAATGAGACGGGGCTGGCGGGCCATCTGCTTTATCTGAACAGCACCGATTATGGCGCGCGCGATGCCGCCAGGCCGGGGTTGCAGGCCGGCCTGTGGTTGCAATATGCGCTGGATTGCGCCGCCAGCGTGAAGGAGGCGCTGGCCCTGCTGGCGCCCGTGCAGATCGTGATGGTGGAGGCCCATGGCCACAAGGCCAGCCTGCATCTGGCGCTGGAGGATGCGAGCGGGGATTCCGCCATCATCGAATATATTGGCGGGCGGGCGGTGATCCATCATGGCCGCCAATATAGCGTGGTGACCAACGATCCGTCTTATGACCAGCAATTGGTGCTGTTGCGGAAGATGGACGAGGAGCACGCCTTTGCCCCCGCCAGCCGGGACATGCCGCTGCCCGGCAATATGAACCCGGTGGACAGGTTTCAGCGCGCGGCGTTTTTTTCGCGTTTTCTGCCGCAGCCTCACAATACCCGGCAGGCCGTGGCGGCGATGTTCTCCATCATGGCGAATGTCTCGGTGCCGTTTGGCGCGCCCTACAAGGATTTCGGGACATATAACACCGAGTACCGTTCCGTCGCGGATTTGACGGATCTGGTCTATTATTTCCAACTCACCACCGTACCGTCGGTAAGTTGGACGGCGCTGGCGCGCATGGATCTGAAACCGGGCGCGCCCGCCCTGGTGCTGGACCCAGACGCGCTGGATCTGGCGGGTGAGGTTTCGGGCCGTTACCGCCCGGTTTCGGTGCCGTTTTGAGGGTGGCTGGTCAGTTGACCAGCTTCCAATCCCCTTGGCTGTTCCGGCAGACGGTCAGCATATAACCCAGGCCGTTAGTGGCGTTCTTGGCCATGAACTGGGTCGAGACATCACGGCAGGGCATGTCGTGCTGTTCGAAGATTTTCTTGATGGTCAGCGTGCCGTGGGCGCCGCTGGGGCCTTCCCAATCCTGGGTGTCGCCGACCGTGGAGGGCGTTTTGTTCAGCAAGGTTCCGGCCGCGTCTTGAAAAGCGGTCCAGTCCTGCTTGGTGAGTGAGCTGCTGGGCACGCCGCTGAGATAGCCGCGCAGCAGCACCGCGGCGCTGGCTGGCGCGCTCAAGGCGGCCAGCAGCGCCACGCCGCAGGCCAGCGCGCGGCCATGCAGGCGCTGTTTGGTGGAAAAAATCCGTCTCGTTCTTGCTTCACGCATAAGTGCCATCACCTGAAAAAGCGGTTGTGCCCGGGCTGCCTCGCACAACCGGGCTTAGGGAAAAGGCTAATCGATATGGGGTGGGATGGCCAGGGGTGGATGGCCAGGGGGTCAGGGCGGGAAGGCGCCTTCCCGGACCTCGCGCGCATATTCGCTCAGGGCGGTGGTCAGCAGCGCGGCTCCATCCAGGTATTTTTTGGCGAAGGGGGGCGCGCGGTCGGGGGCGAGGCCGAGGACATCGTGCAGAACCAGCACCTGTGCATCGGTGCCGGGCCCAGCGCCGATGCCGATGGTGGGCACGCGCAGCTTGGCGGTGATCTCCGCCGCCAGGGGGGAGGGGATGGCTTCCATCAGCACCATCCTGGCGCCGGCATCCTCAAGTGCCAGCGCGTCCGCGATCAACTGGGCGGCGGCCTCGGGCGTCTTGCCTTGGCGCTTGAAACCGCCGATCTGGCGCACATGCTGCGGGGTCAGGCCGATATGGGCACAGACCGGCACGGCACGCTGGGAGAGAAAGGCGATTGTTTCAGCCATTGGCGCGCCGCCTTCCAGCTTCACGATCTGCGCGCCGGCCTTGAGCAGCCGGGAAGAGGCGGCGAAGGCCTGGGCGGGGGATGCCTCGAAGCTGCCGAAGGGCAGGTCGGCCATGACCAGCGGCTTGGTGACGGATTTGGCGACGATGGCGGTGTGGTATTCCATCTGCTCCAGGCTGACGCGCAGCGTATCCGTCTCGCCTGCCACCATCATGCCAAGGGAATCGCCGATGAGCAGGCCATCCAGCCCGGCGGCTTCGGCCAAGCGCGCGGCGGTCATGTCATAGGCGGTGATCATGCTCATCTTCCGCCCGTCTTGTTTGGCCTTGTCCCAGGCCGAGAGCGTTCTGCTCATCGTTTGTCTCCTCCTGCGCGTTCCAGCAGCATGAGGGCGAAATCCACCGCCTGGGCGCGGATTTCATCCCGGTTGCCGTGAAACAGCTTGTGATGCGCCGTGCTGCCAGCCGGCCCGGCCAGGCCGAACCAGACGGTTCCTACCGGCTTTCGCGGGCTGCCGCCATCCGGCCCGGCGATGCCGGTGGTGGAGACGGCATAATCCGCGCCTGCGCGGGTGCGCGCCCCTTCGGCCATGGCCTGGGCCACGGGAGCCGAGACCGCGCCATGGGCGGCCAGCATTGCCTCCGGCACGCCGAGCATCTGTGTTTTCGCCTCGTTGGCGTAGGTGACGAAGCCATGGGTGAAGATGGCGGAAGAACCTGGAATGGCGGTGAGCGCCCCGGCCACCAGCCCGCCCGTGCAGCTTTCCGCCGTGGCCAGGCGCAGCCCGTTCGCCCGGCAGAGCGCGACGAGGGAGGCGGCGCTCATAACGGCGAGACCAGATGCAGGAGCAGCATCACCAGCCAGGCCATCAGCCCGGCGATGATGTCGTCGCCCATGATGCCCCATTCATCCTTGCGCCGATCCGCCCAGGCGACGGGGCCGGGTTTCCAGATGTCGAACAGGCGGAACAGGGCGAAGGAGAGCAGAGCCCCCCAGATGCTGAACTCGTACAGCGCCAGCAGCGGGATCATCTGCCCGGCGATTTCGTCGATGACGATCCAGCCCGGATCCTCATTGGCTTCGGGCAGCCGGCCAATGGCGTAAAGGCCGATGGCGCATGAAACGACGATGCCAGCCAGCAGCGCGATATGCCCGGCCAGCAGCAGCAAGCAGCCAATGACGAGCCCGGCCAGGGAGCCGAATGTGCCCGGGGCCTTCGGCGCCAGGCCGGAGCCGAAGCCGGAGGCGATGAACCGCCAGGGATTCATGGCTGGTTGAGCCATTTCGCCACCGGGGAAATGGCGGAACCGGTGAGCAAGGCCCGATAGATGGTGATGTTTTCTGAGACGCGCTGCACGTAATTGCGGGTCTCGTTGAAGGGGATTTCCTCGATCCAGTCGATCATGTTGGCGCCGCCGGGATGGGCGCCGAGTTCCGGGTCGCCATTCGCGCGCAGCCAGTTCGCCACGTTGGTGGGGCCGGCATTATAGGCGGCGATGGCGAGCGGCAGGCATTCACCGAAATTGTTGATTTCCTGAGAGAGATAGCTGGCCCCCAGGGCCATGTTTTGGTTGGGGTCGAACAGATCGCCATAGGGGAGGCCGTATCTGCGCCCGGTCAGACGCGCGGTGGCGGGCATGAGCTGCATCAGCCCGACCGCGCCGGCACCGGAGACGACATCGGGGTTGAAGCTGCTTTCCTGGCGCATGATACCAAGCGAGATCGCCGGATCCAGGATCGAGGCGGGCGGTTTATAGGGCATGGGCCAGCCTTCCCGCACCAGCATCTGGCCGTAAATGCCCGCCCGGCGGGCGATGGCCACGGAGGATTGCGGCAGCCCCAGCCCCAAAGCCAGCCGGGCGGCCATCAGACGGGATTTGTCGTCCAAGGCGGTTTGGCCGATGCGGTCGAGAAAGATCTGGGCATCGTGCGAATCGCCCATCTGCATCAGCAGCACGGCGGCGCGGGGCAGCTCACCCAGCCCGAAATCCAGCGCGTCCTGGACCGTGAAATTCGGTTCGGCCACGGATCTGATGCGCGCGGCGAGTTGCTGGGGGGTGTCGCCCAGCGCCAGGGCGGCGAGCTGGCCATAGAATGTATCGGGAAAATTGGCGGCGTGGGCGTAATCCTGCTGGGCGGCGGCGCCGGTTTCGCTGCGGCCCAGCCAGTAATAGGCGCGGGCCTGGGTGATGACGGCGGTGGAGGAGGCGGCGAGATCCTGGAACCAGGTGGCGGCCTCTTGCGGTTGTTTCAGGAAACGCAGCAGCAGGAAGCCGGCGAAAAAATCGCGGTCGGCGATCTGCTCACGCGCGGCGATGCCGGAAATTGGCGGGTTGGCGGCGATGACGACCTTATAGGCGCTTTTGGCGTCGCCCGCCTGTAGCAGGGCGCGCGCAAGGCTGTTCTGCGCGGGCCAGAACATGAGTTGCTGTTCCGGGCTGGCGGCCTTCATCGCGGCCCGGCCCTGGCTCTCCCAGAGCTGGGCGGCCTGCGCATCCTGCCCGTTGCGGTGCAGGGCCTGTACCTGGGTGATGAAGGCGGGCGTGATAACCGGTGCGCGCGGCTGATACAGGCCGGAGGATTGCGCCTCGCGCAGGGCCAGCAGCCCTTGCATCGGCCAGTCCGGATTGGCCTTGATGAAAGCCTGGATCTCATCGGCGCTGGCGCCGCCGGGCGAGATGAGCCGGAAATAGGTGACGAGCTTTTCCACCAGCGGGTCGCCCGTGGCGGTGGCGAGCTGTTCCGCCTGGGGAAACTGCCCCGCATGCACATCCGCCATGATTTGCGGGCTCGCGGCGGTTTGCGCCAGAGCGGCGGCGGGCAGCAGGAGCAGCGGCAAGGCGGCCAGACATTTCATGTGTCTTGTCTAGCAGCGCCGGAGGCTTGGGCCAAACGCAGGGATTGTTTCAGAATATACTGACGCGATAGCGGCGCCAGGTTCAGAGGCCCCGGATCGGCCGGGTCAACCCAGGCGATTTCCTCGATTTCCGCGTGGGCGCCAACCGGGTGGGCGATATACAGCCCGAACAATTCCGCCTCGACCCTGTGGCCGGGCTCGTTGGCCGCTTCGGCTTCATAATGGCCGAGATGAAGCGGGATTTCTGGCGGAAGGCGCAGAGCCAACTCCTCCTCCAGCTCCCGCAGCAGGGCGGCGAGCGGTGTTTCCCCGGCTTCGATCTTGCCGCCGGGATGCATGAATTTGACGGTGCCGCGCTTGCGGACCAGCAGGGCCTTGCCGTCTGGCCGCAGAATGAGAGCGGCGGCGATTCGAATCGTTCTCATGAAGGCCGTTATAGGGAGGCGCGCGCCGCTTGAGGATGCGCCAGACGCGGGGAGGGGATGCGGCGTTCCGGATGCGGGAAAGCTTGCCGCGCCCAGCGGAGAAGACTAGGTGAAATGCTGGACCAAACGCCTTCAAGGACCAAAAATGTTTCACGGCTCTTTCACCGCCCTCGTGACACCCATGCACGAGGATGGGCGCATCGACGATGAGGCTTATATTCGCTTCATCGATTGGCAGATTGCCGAGGGTACCAACGGGATCGTGCCCGTCGGCACCACCGGCGAGTCCCCGACGCTGAGCCATGACGAGCATAAACAGGTGGTTGAGCTGGCGGTGAAAACCGCCAAGGGTCGGATTCCGGTGATGGCCGGGGCTGGCTCCAACTCCACCGCCGAGGCGATCGGCCTGGCGCGCCATGCGGAGCGGGCGGGTGCCGATGCCGTGCTGGTGGTGACCCCTTATTATAACAAGCCGACCCAGGAGGGGTTGTACCGGCATTTCAAGGCCATCGCCGAATCAATGTCCCTGCCGGTGTTCATTTACAATATCCCCGGCCGCTCGGTGATCGATATGTCGGTCGAGACGATGACGCGGTTGGCGCAGATCAAGAACATCATCGGGGTGAAGGACGCCACCGCCAATCTGACCCGGCCGCTGCATACACGCCGGGCCTGCGGGGAGGGGTTCATTCAGATGTCCGGCGAGGATCATACCGCGCTGGCCTATCTGGCCTCTGGCGGGCATGGTTGCATCTCGGTCACCGCCAATGTGGCGCCGCGCCTTTGCGCCGATATGCAGAAAGCCTGGGCCAAGGGCGAGCTGAAGAGCGCCATGGACATCCAGCAGCGCTTGGTGCCGCTGCATGATGCGATGTTCTGCGAGAGCAATCCGGGGCCGGTGAAATATGCCGCCTCGCTGCTGGGGTTTGGCGCCCACCATGTGCGCCTGCCGCTGGCGCCGGTTTCCGAGGGCGCGGCGGAGAGGGTGCGCGCGGCGATGCGGGAAACCGGTTTGCTGAATTGAGCAAGGACAAGAAAAAATCGGGTTTCATCTCTCACGGCATCGCGGCGCAGAACCGCAAGGCCCGGCACGATTATAAGATTTTATCGACTGTCGAGGCGGGGATTGTGCTGAAGGGCGTGGAGGTGAAGTCGCTCCGCCTTGGCCGGGCCACGCTCAGCGAGGCCTGGGCGGGTGAGCGCGACGGCGAACTGTTTCTGTTCAATATGTATATCCCGGAATATCAGTCCGGTGTGCTGTCGCGCTTCGATGTACGCGGGGCGCGTAAGCTCCTGGTGAAGCGCAAGGAGCGGAACCAGATTTTCGGCGCTATCGCGCGGGACCGGCAGACCGTGGTGCCGCTGGACGTGTTTTTCAACGATCGGGGGCTGGCCAAGGTGACGCTGGGCCTGGCGGAAGGCAAGCAGAAGGCGGATAAGCGCCATGCCGCCGCCGCGCGGGACTGGCAGCGCGACAAGGCGAGGTTGCTGCGGAACAGGTGAGGATCAGGCGAGAAGCCGCCTGATCCCCGCCAGGATGTCCTCGAACATTTCCTGTGTGATCCGCCCGGTATTCACATTATACTGGGAGGTGTGGAAACTATCCGCGAGGGTTAGCCCGCTGGGCAGGCCGTGCAGCGCGCCATGCTGGAATTTGTGCTGGCTGGGTTTGAGCCCCAGCCCCTGCAGAATGGAATCATGAGCCTTGCCGCCGATAGCCAGCAGCAATTTCAGCTTGGGCATGGCGGCGATTTCGGCGGCCAGGTAGGGCAGGCAATGGTTTTTGTCCGAGGTTTCCAGCTTGTGCTGCGGCGGCGCGCAGCGCACGGCATTGGTGACGCGACAATCCAGAAGTTGCAGCCCGTCATCCGGCCGTTCCTGGAACTGGCCGCGGGCGAAGCCGAATTTGACCAGCGCCGGATAGAGAAGCCGGCCCGCGACATCGCCGGTGAAAGGCCGGCCGGTGCGGTTGGCGCCGTTGACGCCGGGCGCTTGCCCCACAACCAGAAGTCGCGCGGAGAGCGGGCCGAAGCTGGGCACGGGGGCGTTGAACCAGTCCGGGTGAAGGGCGCGGTAATCCTGCCGGTAGGCGACCAGCCGGGGGCAGAGGCCGCAATCGCGCCCTGGCGCGGTGGCGCGTGGGCTGGTCATTCTTCATCCTCACGCTCGACGCGGGTGCGGTTTTCGGCCGGTCGCCGGGAAAAATGCTGAGCTATGTCAGATAGTTCCAAGAATTGGTCGGCTTGGCGGCGTAGTTCGTCGGCGATCATCGGCGGGCTGATGCGGATGGAGGAGACCACCGAGACGCGGACCCCACGGCGCTGCATGGCCTCGACGAGGCGGCGGAAATCGGAATCGCCTGAGAACAGCACGGCATGGTCGAGGGAGGGGGCGAGTTCCAGCATGTCGATCGCCAGCTCGATATCCATATTGCCCTTGATGCGCCGGCGGCCCTGCGCGTCGGTGAATTCCTTGGCGGGCTTCGTTACCAAGCTATAACCATTATAGGCGAGCCAGTCCGTTAGTGGCTTGAGTGGCGAGTACTCCTCGGTTTCCAGCAGGGCCGAATAGTAATAGGCGCGCAGCAGGTTCGTTTTTGTCTCGAAAAAATCTAAAAGCTTTCGATAGTCGATGTCAAATCCAAGACTTCTTGTTGCCGCGTAGAGATTGGCGCCGTCGATGAACAGGGCTGTGCGCTCCTGGGCTGAAAATCTCATGATGAAAATCGTCCCCTTGAAATGGTTGGTTAAAAGTGATGTACAATGAAGTAGGAAATGTTAGAAAACCTTCTGTGTACGAATGAAGTCTGAGGCCATAGTTTTTCGTGGGTAATTTTCTTTTATGATCCTAATTGCGATTGGTGCCAATCTGCCGGACAAGACGGGCAACACGCCGCTGGAGACATGCGAGGCGGCGGCGGCGGCCATTTGCGCCATTCCGGGGCTTGGCTTCGTGGCGCAATCCCCCTGGTATCGCAGCCGGGCCATTCCCGTTTCCAGCCAGCCCGATTACTGCAATGGCATGATCCGCATGACGGGCGCCATCGACCCCGCGCTGCTGCTGCGGCACTTGCAGGAGATCGAGACGCGCTTTGGCCGGGAACGCTCGGTGCCCAATGCGGCCAGGACGCTCGATCTCGATATTATCGATATGGCCGGCATGATCCGGGCGACACCGGATCCGGTGCTGCCGCATCCACGGGCGCATCTGCGCGCCTTTGTGCTGCGGCCGTTGCTGGATGTGAGCCCGGCCTGGCGCCACCCGGTGCTGCGCCAGAATGTGACGACCCTGCTGGCGGAGCTTCCCCCGCAAGACATTGAACCCTGGCATGACGAGCCGGGTGAGAACGGGGATTAGGGTTGCTTCCCTGCCGCGGCTGAGGTAAGGCACTCTTTCATTTTTCTGCCTGGAGCGTCCCCTTATGGCCCGCGTCACCGTCGAAGACTGCGTTTTGAAAGTGCCGAACCGCTTTGAGCTGGTTCTGCTCGCGGCGCAGCGTGCCCGTAACATCAGCCGCGGCGAGCAACTGACCATCGACCGTGACAATGACAAGAACCCGGTGGTGGCGCTGCGCGAGATCGCCGAGGAAGCTGTCGAACTGCCGAACCTGGAGCAGGATCTGATCAAGTCGCTCTCCCGCGTGCCCGAGCCCGAGCCCGTGGACGAGGAGGTGATGGATTTGATCCCGACCGATCAGAATATTTTCGGTCTGCAGGATGTCTCCGCCGAGGAAGAGGCCGCCGCCATGGCCGCCGAGGGCGAGGATGTGATGTCCGCCGAGGATATTCAGGCCGCCATCGAGGCCGAGCTCGGCGGCAAGACCCGCCGTTAAAGATATGCGGACAGGCCCCCGGGTTGAGAGCCTGTCCCGCGCCCCCGAGGGCCTGAGCGGCGGCGAGCCGAAATTCCACCCGGAATTGGCTGGGCTGCTGGCGCGGATCGCCGCCTATGATTCGAAGACGGATCCGGCGGTGGTCGACGACGCCTATGGTCTGGCCGCCGAGGCTCATGCCGACCAGAAGCGCGATAATGGCGAGCCCTATATCACCCATCCCCTGGCCGTTGCCGGGATTCTCGCCAGCTATAAGCTGGACAGCGCTTCCATCATCACGGCCTTGCTGCACGACACGGTGGAGGATACCTCCGTTACCATCGCCACGGTGCAGAAGCGTTTCGGCGACGAGATCGCCGGGCTGGTGGATGGCGTCACCAAGCTGACGCGCCTGGAACTGCAATCGGACCGGACCAAGCAGGCGGAGAATTTCCGCAAGCTGGTATTGGCGATGAGCAAGGATATTCGCGTGCTCATCGTCAAGCTCGCGGACAGGCTGCATAACATGCGCACGCTGGGAGCGATCTCCGCGGCGCACCGGCGCCTGCGCATCGCCCGTGAGACGATGGATATTTACGCGCCCTTGGCCGAGCGCATCGGCATGGAGGCGGTGAAGACCGAACTGCAGAACCGTGCCTTCGCGGAGATCGAGCCCGAGGCCTACGATACCATCCAGACACGTTTGAACTTCCTGCGCGGGCAGGGGGCGGATGTGATCGAGGAGGTGCGCCAGGAGCTCACGCGGGTCTGCCGCGAGGCGGATGTGCATATGGTGGAGATCGCCGGGCGCGAGAAATCTCCTTATTCCATCTGGCAGAAGATGAAGCGCCGGAACGTGACGTTCGAGCAGCTTTCCGACATCATGGCGTTCCGCATTATCGTGCCGAGCCGGGCGGAATGCTATGTGGCGCTGGGGGCGATCCATGCCGCCTATCCGGTGATCGCGGGACGGTTCAAGGATTATATTTCCACCCCCAAGAGCAATGGCTATCAATCCTTGCATACGGGGGTGACGCTGCGCCAGCCGCGCAACCAGAAGATCGAGATTCAGATCCGCACGCCGGAGATGCAGGCGGTGGCGGAGGCGGGGGTCGCCGCGCATTGGCTCTATAAGCAGGCGGATGCCACGGCCAGCGATGTGAAGCAGTTCGGCTGGGTGAAGGACCTGCTGGAAATTCTGGAGAACTCGGCGGCGCCTGACGAGTTTCTGGAAAACACCAAGCTGGAGCTCTACCAGGACCAGGTTTTCTGCTTCACGCCCAAGGGGCAGTTGATCCAATTGCCGCGCGGTGCCACCTCGGTCGATTTTGCTTATGCGGTGCATAGCCAGATCGGCGACACATGCGTGGGAGCGCGCATCAACGGCAAGCTGATGCCGTTGCGTTACGAGTTGCAAAATGGCGACCAGGTGGAGATTCTCACCGCGCGCGGCGGCACGCCGAGCCCGGCCTGGGAGCGCTTCGTCGTCACCGGCAAGGCCCGCGCGCGTATTCGCCGGTTCCTCGCGCAGCAGATGCGCGACCAGCACCGCGATGCCGGCAAGTCGCTGGTGATGAAGGCTTTCCGCCAGGATGGCGTGGACGGTTCCGAAAAAGTGCTGGAGCCGGTGGCGAAATCGTTCAAGCAGCCCAGCGTGGACGATCTTTATGTCGCCGTCGCCACCGGGGTGGTGGGGGCAAAGGACGTGGTCTATGCCGCCTATCCCGAGCTGAAGGAGGTTCGGGTGCCGCGCATGCTGCCCGCCTTCATGGGCAATGGGCTGACCGCGCGCTCCCCGCGTAACATGCCGCGCGCCGATGCGCAGAGCCCGGTCACGGGCCTCGTCGCGGGCATGGATGTGCATTATGCGGGGTGCTGTCACCCGCTGCCGGGCGACAAGATCGTCGGCATCGTCACCACCGGCAAGCCGATCGCCATCCATGCCAAGGATTGCGCGCAGCTCGAACAATATGCCGCGACGCCGGAGCGCTTCATCGATGTGGACTGGAACGAGGAGAGCCTGGCGCGGCTCGACCCCAAGACGCAGAGATTTACCGGGCGTGTCAGCGTGATCGCCAATAATGTGCCGGGGGCGCTGGCGACGCTGACCAATGCCGTCGCCAAGCAGGACGGGGCGATTTCGAATTTGAAGGTTGTGCACCGGCAGCAGGATTTCTTCGAGGCGCTGGTGGATATAGAAGTACGCGACGCGCGGCATTTGAATCAGGTGATCGCGGGGCTACGCGCGGCCGGCGGCATTGCGCAGGTGGAGAGGTCGCGCAATTGATGGCCGGGTTGATCCTGGGGCTGGGCACGGATCTTTGCGACATACGGCGCATAGAAAAGGCGCTGGCGAGGCATGGCGAGCGTTTTACCTTGCGGGTGTTCTCCGAGATCGAGCGGGCGCGCAGCGAGAGGCGGGTGCATTTCCGGGCGCCGAGCTATGCCAAGCGCTTTGCCGCCAAGGAGGCCTGCGCCAAGGCGTTGGGCACGGGGTTCTCACGCGGTGTATTCATGTCCGACCTGCGGGTGGTGAATCTGCCCAGCGGTCAGCCGACCATGGAGCTGCATGGCGGTGCGCTGGCGCGGCTGCGCGGATTGACGCCGGAGGGGCATGAGTCTCGGGTTTTCGTGTCCCTGACCGATGAATATCCTTATGCTTATGCGCAGGTGATCCTCTCGGCGGTGCCGTTGCCGCCGGGGTAGGGGCTTGGGGTGCGGCGCCCTCGTCCTTACTTCAAGGGCAAGGGATAGCAGGAGAGATGTATTGGAAGAGAAATATTTTTACGAACCCGCCTCTGGGCATGGGCTGAAGCACGACCCGTTCAATGCCATGATCGGTCCCCGGCCGATTGGCTGGGTGTCCACCAAGGGTAAGGATGGCAGCGTCAATCTGGCGCCGTATAGTTTTTTCAACGCCTTCTGCTACACACCGCCGATAATCGGTTTTTCCAGCATTGGCCGCAAAGATACGTTGCGCAATATCGAGGAGAGCGGGGAGTTCGTGTGGAACCTCACGGACCGCGAATTGGCGCAGGCGATGAATATGAGCAGCGCCGACGCGCCTTATGGCACGGATGAGTTTGAACTGGCCGGGCTGGAGAAAGCGCCCGCCAAGCTGGTGGCGCCGCCCATGGTGGCGGCGGCGGGCGTGAATTTCGAATGCAAACTGTCTGAGATCGTGACGCTGAAGAATGCCGCGGGCACGGCTTGCGGTGCTTTTCTGGTTCTGGGCGAGGTGGTGGGCATTCACATCAACCCCGTTTTGTTACGGGAGGGTGTGTTCGATACCTTCAAGGCGGGGATTGTCCTGCGTGCCGGCGGGGCCTCGGCCTATGCGGAGATCGCGCCGGAGAGCCGGTTCGATATGAAGCGTCCCGGTTGAAGTCAGGCTGGCAGCAAGGCCCGGCCGTCCGCGCCATGGCGAAGCTGCCGATGAGCGCTGACATGGCGCATCTCCAGCCGGCCGTAAAAATGTGGGAAAAGTTGGCCGCCACGGGACTTCTCCCAGCGCAGTGCCGGGCCCAGCGCGGCCAGGGGCACGGCGGCGATGACCAGATTCTCTTGCCCGGTGAAGTGCCTGGCCAGCGTTTCATCAAGCTGGCTGGCGGTGGAGAGATGGATATAGCCATCCGTCAGATCGACCGGGGCGCCGGAGAATTGCCCGGCCAGAAGAGCCTGGAACTGCTCCTGCGTTAAAATCTTGTAGGCGGTCTGGGTGGTCATCGTGTGTCTTGTTCCGTGAGGGCACCGTCAAGGCGGGACAGGTTGAGGCATGAGATGGTTTGCGTGAGCACCGTATAGCCGATCTGGCCGAATGTAATGGGGGCGAAGGCGGGCAGTAACGGCCTGATCGAGGCGTCCAGCCTGGGCAGATTGGCAATGCAGATGGAGCAGAGCAGCGCGCCGGGCAAGTCCACCCCCTGGGCGGCCTTGGCGAAAGCGGCGGGGAAATCGTCTATGGGTTCAGCGAAGCGATATGACAGGGCCGGGTCGATGGGGTTGAGAAAACAAAGGGTGCCTGCCTCGGTGTCGCTGGCGGTGATGGCGTTGGTGAGTAACGCGCCATCGCGGTCGGAGATCAGGGGCAGGGCGGGATCCAGTTCGCCATTGGCGATCATGCGCGCGAGATTCACTCTCTGCCCCTCCAGCAGGCCGGTGCCCGATCCGCCATATCCGCCAGAAGGAAATCTGAGTTCGGGCCCCTCGCCCTGGGTAAAGGGGGCGACGATGTTAAGCTCCGCGAATAGCCCCTCGGGGAGGGTGACATACATGACGGCGGCCTTGTCCTGACGGGGGGTACCGCCGCCGCAGAATATCTTGGGCTGTTTATGACCTAGTTCCTCCAGCGCCACGCCGCTGACCCAGCCGCAGAGGGGGGCGTTGTACAGCCCGTCCCAGTCGAGCATCTTGGTGGCCACGGTTTCGAGCAGCCGGCTGCGTCCGGGCAGGAGCAGCACGGCAAAGCCGTTGGGGGGATAGTGGGCGGTAAGGCCGCGCAACTGCCGGGCGCCGAACTGCCGGACCTCCACCCTGAGCGCGATGTTCGACAGGTCCGCATAGAAAATCTCCCCCGCCACGGGGCGCGGGCCGCCGGGGGCGAGAAAGCCGGCCACGGTGCCGCCGATCCAGAGGCCTGGCGGCAGGCAGGCGAGATCCTGCTCCGCGCCGGCGAGAATCAGCGGGCGCCCGGCTTCGATCATCCTGGCGACCTCCCGGATGCCGGTTGTCGCGGATTTGGCGGAAAACGCGGCGGGAATCATGGAAAAAACTGACAGAGAGTATCTGGGAAGAGCTGTTTATCTATCATGGCTAAGACAGAAAAATCGCTTTGAAACATTATTTTCCATTTGAAGTCGTAATATATTCTCAATTGGGCACTGAAAATATTTCGTAAAAGTTACGAATCGACATGAAAATGCATGGCCGTTTTGCAGAAAGGTCATGTCTGCCGTTCCTCGCGGGGGCAGAAAATGCTTTGCAAGCCTGTTTAAAATAGTAAACTGCCTCTAATTCAACTGGAGTGTCAGCCCATGAGCGCAGTGACTCGCCCGAGCAACGATCCCCTTATCCATCACTGGATGCCGTTTAGCGGTAACCGGCAGTTCCAGGAACAGCCGCGCATGATCGCCCGTGCGGAAGGTGTTTATTATTATAACACGCGTGGGGAGAAGCTGCTGGATGGTTCGTCCGGCTTGTACTGCATCCCGCTGGGGCATGGCCGCCCGGAGATCCGCGAGGCCGTGGCCAAGCAGATGGAGGAGTTGGATTATGCGCCGCCCTTCCAGTATGGCGTGCCGACCGCTTTCCGTCTGGCCACCGAAGTGGCGCAAATGACCCCAGCCGGGTTGAACCGTGTGTTCTTCTCCTGCTCTGGCTCGGAAGCGGTGGAGAGCGCCCTGAAGGTGGCCATCCAGTATCACCGTGCCCGGGGCGAAGGGCACCGCGTGCGCTTTGTCGGCCGTGAACGTGGCTATCATGGGGTGAATTTCGGCGGCATGTCCGTCGGCGGCATGGGCCCCAACCGCAAGGCCTTTGGCACTGGAATTCCGGGCGTGTCGCATCTGCGCCATACTCATATCAAGGAAAATTTCTTCCAGATGGGCGAAGGTGAGCACGGCGCCGATCTGGCCGACGACCTGGAGCGTTACGCGGCTCTGCATGGGGGCGATAACATCGCCGCCTGCATCGTGGAGCCGATCGCCGGGTCCACGGGGATTCTGGTGCCGCCCAAGGGCTATTTGCGGCGTCTGCGCGAAATTTGCGACAAGCACGGCATTCTGCTGATCTTCGATGAGGTCATTACCGGATTCGGCCGCACCGGTGAGGCTTTCGCCTCCCAGACATTCGGCGTCACGCCGGATATCATGACGATGGCCAAGGCGATCACCAATGGCTCCATCCCGATGGCGGCGATCGCGGTGAAGGATGAGATCCAGCAGGCGATCTTCGATGCCGCGCCGGAAGGTGGCATCGAATTTTATCATGGTTATACCTATTCGGCGCATCCGGCGGCTTGCGCCGCGGGGCTGGCGACGCTGAAGATCTATCGCGAGGAAGGTACGTTCGACCGGGTGAAATCGCTCACCCCGGCTTTTCTTGAGCAGGTCGGCGGTTTCAAGGGCATGGATGGCGTGGTGGACACGCGTGGCTATGGCTTGCTGGGGGCTGTGGAACTGGCGCCGCAGGGCAAGCCTGGCGCGCGCGGCTTCAAGATTCTGTGCAAGGCGTTCGAGCAGGGGCTGGTGTTGCGCGCGGCGGGGGACTCACTGGTTCTGGCGCCGCCCTTCTCCGCCACGCCGGATCAGATCAGCGAAATGATCGAGATTATACGCAAGCTGATCAAGGAGAACTGAGCCAGCCGGTTGTTCCGGTTTGGTCAGAGCGACGCGATGAAATCCTGGGTCCGGGCCGCCATATGCGGTCCGGGCCCGTTTTATGTTGGAGAAAAAAATGTACCAGGACGTATTGCTGCATGTCGGCGGCCAGTGGCGCGCGGCGCGGGGTGGCAAGACCATCGATATCCTGAACCCGGCGACGGAAGAGGTGATCGGCAAGCTGGCCCATGCCGGCAAGGCGGATCTGGACGAGGCGCTGGACTGGGCGGCCAAGGGCTTTGCGACATGGCGCAAGATGTCCGCCTATGATCGCGCCAAGGCGATGCGCAAGGCCGCGGACCTGCTGCGCGAACGGCTGGACAAGATTGCCACGCTGATGACCCTGGAGCAGGGCAAGCCGCTGGCCGAAGCCAAGACGGAGCTGGCTGGTTCGGCCGATGTGATCGACTGGTTCGCCGAGGAGGGCCGCCGTGCTTATGGCCGGGTGATCCCGGCCCGTTTGCCGGGTGTGTATCAGATGTCCCTGCGCGAGCCGGTGGGCGTGGTGGCGGGATTCACGCCTTGGAACTTCCCCGTCTCCCAGGCGGTGCGCAAGATTTCCGCGGCGCTGGCGGCGGGGTGCGCCTTTATACTGAAAGGCCCCGAGGAGACGCCGGCGAGTTGTGCCGAACTGGTGCGCTGCTATGTGGATGCCGGCGTGCCGGCGGGTGTGGTTCAGATCGTGTTCGGCGTGCCGGCGGAAATTTCCGAATATCTGATCCCTCATCCGGTCGTGAGAAAAATCTCCTTCACCGGTTCCACCGTTGTCGGCAAGCATCTGGCGAGCCTCGCGGGCAAGCATATGAAGCGGGCAACCATGGAGCTGGGCGGGCATGCGCCGGCGCTGATTTTCGACGATGCGGATCTCGATCAGGCCGCGACCATTCTGGCCGCCAACAAGTTCCGCAATGCTGGGCAGGTTTGCGTGGCCCCCACGCGTTTCCTGGTGCAGGAGGGCGTGTATGAGCCGTTCCTGGAGAGGTTTGTCGCCAAATGCGAGGCGATCAAGCTTGGCAATGGGTTGGAAGACGGCACCACCATGGGGCCGCTGGCCAACGACCGCCGGGTGAGCGCGATGGAAAGCTTCATCGCCGATGCTGTCGGCAAGGGGGCCAAGGTGCGGACCGGCGGCAAGCGTGCCGGCAATAAGGGGTATTTCTTCGAACCGACCGTGCTGACGGATATTTCCGCCGATGCCCGGGTTCTGCATGAGGAGCCCTTTGGCCCGCTGGCGCTGTTTTTGCCCTTCAAGAGCTATGAAGACGCGATCGCCGAGGCGAACCGGCTGGAATATGGTCTCGCATCCTATGCCTATACCCGCAACACAGGCCGGGTGACGGCTTTGGGCCAGGATATCGAATCCGGTATGGTTGGCATCAACCATCACGGTTTGGCGATGCCGGAAACGCCGTTCGGGGGCGTGAAGGATTCCGGCTATGGCTCGGAAGGCGGCGCGGAAGGGCTGGAGCCTTATCTGGTGACCAAGTTCGTGTCCCAGGCCAGCGCCTGAGGCCGGCTTTGTTCAGGCGGGTTATCGTCGTCGATACCCCGCCAATGTGACCTCGCCCGCCAAGCCAACGACTCGCCAAGACAACAGAGGTGGCCTGACCGCTTCACCGTGATGGTGAAGCGTGCGGGTGCAATACCTTGTTGAGGATGGAGGTGAAGGCACGCTGGTGGTGGGTGCCGTAATCAAGGAGCCGGTAGGTGCCGAGCTTGGCGAAATCCATCGCCACGAACCAGATGAGATCATAGAGCCAGATCAGCCCGATTTGCCCCCAGCTGATTGGCGTCATCAGCCAGCCAAAGCCCACGAACATCACGCCAACGATCTGCGTGACGACGATCGCCGAGAAAAGCTGCCAGGACGGATGGGGTTTGGCCCAGAACGGATGGCGTGTGCGAGTCGAGAAGAGCAGCAAATGCCCGCCGACGATGAAACGCAGGAACATCATTGTCTGATTCTGGGCGAGGGGGACATGCAGCCAGTCCCGCGCCAGGAGATACAGCCCGAAGCTTTGCGCCAGCGCCAAGCCGCCCAGCACGGCGGAGATGGCCAGCAGCCTGTTCATCTCCCAACGCACCGGCTTGCTGGGCAATTGCGCATTGTCCCAGGCGATGGTCATGATCGGGATGTCGTCCAGCAGGGCCAGCAGAATGATCATGATGGTGGTGAGCGGGTAGATGTTCCAGATCAGCATCGTCGCCACCACGAACACCATGATGCTGAGCGTCATGGCGATGCGGTAGATGGTGTAGCTCATCATCCGCTCAAAGATGCGCCGGGCTTCCTCCACGGCGCTGATGATGACGGAAAGGCCCGGCGCGGTGAGGATCAGGCTGGCGGCGCTGCGCGCGGCATCCGTGGCGCCGGAGACGGCGATGCCGACCTCGGCCTGTTTCAGGGCCGGGGCGTCGTTCACCCCGTCTCCGGTCATGGCGACGATATGGCCTTCATCCTGCAAGGCCTTGACGATGGCGTATTTATGCTCGGGGAACACCTCCGCGAAACCGTCGGCCTGTTCCACGAGCCGCGCCAGATGGGCGCTATCTTTCAAGGTGCTGGCGGCTGGCAGGATGTTGGTGCCCAGGTCCAGCTGCTTGGCGATTTCGCGCGCGATGGCGGTATTGTCGCCGGTGACCATCTTCACGTCGATTCCGTGCGCGCGGGCGGCCTCGATGGTCTCGCGCGAATCCACGCGCGGCGGGTCGTATAGCGGGATGATGCCGAGGAAATGCCAGGCCGTGCCATCGTCGGAGTGCGCCACGCCGAGCGTGCGATAGCCTTTCGAGGCTTCCTCATCGACAATCTTCGCCGCCTGGTCCCGCGCCGCGCCGTCCAGATGGCACAGCGTCATGATGACTTGGGGCGCGCCCTTGGTGACGTGGAATTCCCGCCCGTCCAGGGCGATGGTGGCCTCGGTGCGCTTATGGGTCGGATCGAATGGCGTGAAGCTGCGTTGCTGGTAACGGGAGAATGCAGCTTGATCCTTGATACCGTCCAGCACGGCCAGGTCGATGGCGTCGTGATCCTCGCGTTTGCAGGCCAGGGCCGCCGTCAGGATCACATCCTCCGGCGAGGCGTCGCCCAGGGGCGATGGCGTGCCCAGCGTCAGCTTGTTCTGGGTGAGGGTGCCGGTTTTGTCCGAGCAGAGCACTGTGATGCCAGCCATTTCCTCGATGGATTCCAGCCGCGAGACGATGGCCTTCATGCGGGAGAGCGCCAGGGCGCCCAGCGCCATGGTGACCGAGAGCACGGCGGGCAGAGCCACGGGAATGGAGGCGACGACCACGATCAGCACGAAGGACAGCAAGGTGAGCACCGGTAGGCCGCGCGCCAATTCCACGCAGATGAGCAGGGCCGAGAGCCCGCCCGCGCAGATGATGAGCAGATTGCCGATATGCAGAACCGCTTTTTGAAAATGCGAGACCGCCCCGGCATTTTGCACCAGCTTGGCGGTGCGGCCGAAGAATGTGTTGCCGCCGGTGGCGTAGATGACGGCTTCCATCTCGCCTTCCTTGACCGCTGTGCTGGAATAGGCGACGCCCCCGGGCTTGCGGGTGACGGGAAGGGATTCACCGGTCAGGGCCGATTGGTCGATCGAGAGGTAGTCGCCTTCCAGAAGCTTGACGTCGGCGGGCACCACATCGCCCAGCCGCAGCCGCACGATGTCGCCGGGGACGAGGTTGCTGGCGTCGATTTCGGTCCAGGTGCCGTCGCGCTTGACCCGTGCCTTCAGGGCGAGCTGCTGTTTCAGCGCATCCAGCGCGTCCGCCGCGGAGGCTTCCTGCCAGAAGCCGATGCCGCCATTGATCAGCAGCATGGCGACAATGACGGCGAAGCTGCGCCAATCCTGGTTGATGCCAGACAGAATACCCGCCGCCTCGATCATCCACGGGATCGGGCCCCAGAAATAGCCGAGCAGACGGCGCCAGAGCGAAACATGGTGCTCGGCCAGTGCGTTCGGCCCGGCCTGGGCCAGTCGTTTTTCGGCTTCCGCCGTGGTCAGGCCATCCGCGTTGGCATGCAGGTGGGCGAAGGTGGTGTCGATGTCGAACGTTTCGAATTCGTTGTTTGTTTTGTCAGGCTGGGGTGCGGCTTTGCTTGTGTTCGGTGGGGTCGATTCAGTGCCCATGCCTGGTCTCCTTTCGTTGAACCAACTCGGTTCGGCGTATTCGCGTCCAGCGGCCAGACTGGCCGAAGAATGCCGCCGCGCGTTGCGCGAAAGCACGCATCTGGCTTGCGCCAATACGGGATGACCAATTGTTTAGATATAATGGAGCGATCTGGTCTTGATAAAGATCAAGTTCGCAGAAGCGGAAAAGTTACGAAATGTATGCCACGGCGCCAGAGAGGCTCTGGCGCCGTGGGAAAGGTTGTGCACAAAATAAAATATTTTGGTTATGGAATTTTTTATTTCGTTGATTTTTAAAAGAACTGTTTAAGGCGTGGAAAGCACCGCTTGCATCGGGCGCCACTTTATTTGACGATATGCAGCCCCATCAAGCCGCCCCGGATGCGGCTGGCATGCAGGATCACGGCCTTGAGCACGGCATGGGCGATGCTCAGCGCATGATCTTCCAGCCCCCACCAGACGGCGTTGCGGCCGCGCGGATCTATCTCCAGGAGTTTGACGCCTGGTTGCACTTCCTGGCCATCTCGGACGACGCCGCGCAGAATCCCGTCGAATGGCGCGGGCACGGGCTGGTTATCCAGGAATCCGACGGGGAAATCCTTGAAGATGCGGGTGCCGATTTCCAAGGGCGTGTACCAGCGCCCGGCGAAACCGGCGCGGGAGAAACGCTCCTCGCCGCGCCCGCCCAGCTTTTGGGGGGTGCCGTCGGGACGGTCCGTGGCGCCACGCTGCACGATGCGGCCGCGCTTATCCGGTCTGGTTTCGATCGCCAAGTCGCAATTCCTGGCGGCGGCGAAGCTCGGGCCAAGGCCGATGGTCAACCGGGCCAGATGCCGTAAGTCCGGCGTGATATGGTATTTCTGCATGCGCGCATCGATCAGCAGATCGGGGATTTGAAGCACCAGCAGATCGGTGAGACCCATTTCGGTGATGGCGACGCGATCGCCCTGCTGGCGCAGGCGCAGCAGATCCCGCAACCCGTCGGCGCGCGCCGCGTTGACCCCGTCCAGCGTAATGGCGTCGTCGAACAGCGCATCATGAAAGGCCATGCGCCGGCGGATGACCGGTGGGTGAGGGTCGTGCGAGAGAACCGCGAAATAACCCTGCTGATGCAGCCTTACGGCGATGGCCGAGGCGATCTCGTTGGTGCCGAGGATGACGGCATAATGGCGATAGGGCTCGCGCGGCTGGGGTGCTGGCATCGTGAAGCTCCATGCTGATGAAGAGTAACAAGCAATTATCGGGCCATGGTTCGAGCCTTCCGCATTGTCGGGTTAGCGACATGATCTGAGCTGGACACGGGAAATCTGGCGGTTGGAGGGGGATTGCGTCTGGCCCGTTTTTTGCTGGGCAAGGGGGGCAAGAGATCAAAGAGATCAGGAGTTCCAGAATGAGTGATGATGTGATGAAGCGCATCGCCGCGATCATCGCCGCCGATCCGGTGGTGCTGTTCATGAAAGGCACGCCGATGGCACCGCAATGCGGGTTCTCGGCCACGGTGGCGCGGATCCTGATGCAGATCGGGGCTGAGTTCGCCAGCGTGAATGTGCTGGAAGAACCGCAGATCCGCGAGGCGATCAAGAGTTATGCCGATTGGCCGACCATTCCGCAGCTTTATGTCGGTGGGGAGTTTGTCGGCGGCGCGGACATCGTGCGCGACATGATGGCCACGGGGGAACTGCTCGCCCTCCTGGAGGCGAAGAATGTGAAAATAACAAGGGTGACGTTATGACCGAACTGCCGCAGGTCTTTAAACATCATGTGTTCATGTGTTTGACCCAGCGCCCGCCAGGACACCCGCATGGCAGCTGCGGCGCGGCGGGAAACGGCAAATATTTCGATCTTTTGAAGGCGAAGCTGGAGGCCGAGGGGCTGAATGGCGAGGTGGGGCTGACAGCCGCCGGGTGCCTGGGGTTTTGCCAGGCGCAGCCATTGATGGTCGTGTATCCGCAAGGGGCGTGGTATCGGCCGCAGGCGCCCGAGGATATAGATGAGATTCTTCAGACCCATCTCAAGGGAGGGGAAATTGCCGAGCGTTTGGCGGTTGTGCTGACACGCTAGGGCTTTCCGGTTTGTATCGGCTCGCGGGGGAATGCCCGCGCCGGTGGCTTTAGGGAATGTTGGAGCGCTTTCATAAAAGCGTTCCAACATTCTTGGGTTTTGGCATTCTTGGGTTTTGGCGTTTTTAGGAAGCCTTGGCGCTCGGCGGGTGAACGCAGCCATCCGGCGCGGTGTCCGGCAAGAGCAAGCCCAGATTCGTGAGGAGGGTGGCGGCGTTGAACCCCACGCATCGGCGCTCCCCTACCTCCAGCAACGGGCGACGGATCAGCAAGGGATGGGCCAGCAGCAGGTCCAGGGCTTCATCGCGGCTCAAGGCGCTGGGCCGAACGATGCCGGATTTTACGGTGGGCGCGGACATGTTGAACCATTCGTCCACCGGGAGATCGCTCAGAAAAACGAGCAGCCGCGCTTTTGTCCAGGGTTCGGCCAGTAGATTGCGAACCGTCACCCGATGCCCAGCCGCGCGCAATGCCGCCTTCTGGCGGGCGTTTCCCGCACAGCCGGGTTTTTCATAGAATAGAATGTCCACGGCTACAGGCTGAGCTGGATGAGCGGCGCGCCGCCACGGCCCAGCACGGTATCCACTTTTTGGCGCACGGTTTCGATGGTCAGGGGCTTGGCCAATGCACCATGCGCGCCGGCTTGCAGCGCCGCTAGGGCCGGGGCCTCGCTCTGCTTGTCATGCACCACCAGGACACGCAGCCCGGGGAAGGCGCTGGTCAGTTCGCCGATCAGCCCGGGCCCGCGTTCCGCCACCAGATCCGCCGACAACAGGACAAGGTCGGGTTTGCGCCAATTCTGTCCGGTTTCATACGCGGCCTCGGGAACGGCCATCTCATGGGCCTCGATTTCGTCTTGCAGCATGAACTGCAAGGCGGCGCGGGTGATCTCGTCCGGCTCTATGATGAACACGCGGCGCTGGTCCACCGCATGGGCCGTATCCACACCAATCTGCATCTTACCCTCCGGATGGTTGATCCGAAGAGGTCAAGCAAGAAGTGTTCCGTTGCTGAAAGGGCCGGATTTGTTCCGTTTGAGACAGGCGCGACAGGAGCTGTCAGGTTCGACACATCTAGTGTGTTTTAAAAAAACAAAGAAAAAACCAGGACTTTCATTGATTTGCGGTTTGGCACGGCGGTTGCTTAGAGGATTGCGGGACGGCGAGTGAGGGCTGAGCACAGGCAGACGCGAAAGACGAGCGGTGTGTTCCTTCCCGTGACCGCGAGCACGTTACCAAAGGGAATGATCCGCGCGGGGCGCGCGGGAAGTGGCAACGAACTCACAGGAGATATGACAATGTCTTTGCGACAGATCGCGTTTTACGGAAAGGGTGGCATCGGCAAGTCCACCACCTCTCAAAATACCTTGGCGGCCCTGGCTGAAATAGGCCAGCGCATCCTGATCGTGGGTTGCGACCCCAAGGCTGATTCCACCCGTTTGATCCTGCATGCCAAGGCGCAGGACACCATTCTCAGCCTCGCCGCCGCCGCTGGCAGCGTGGAGGATCTGGAAATCGAGGATGTGATGAAGGTCGGTTACCGCGACATTCGTTGCGTGGAATCCGGCGGGCCGGAGCCAGGCGTGGGTTGCGCCGGACGCGGCGTGATCACCTCCATCAACTTCCTGGAGGAAAACGGCGCTTATGAGGATATCGATTATGTGTCCTACGACGTGCTGGGCGATGTGGTGTGCGGCGGTTTCGCCATGCCCATCCGCGAGAACAAGGCGCAGGAAATCTATATCGTCATGTCCGGCGAGATGATGGCCATGTATGCCGCCAACAACATCGCCAAGGGCATTCTGAAATATGCGAACTCGGGCGGCGTGCGCCTGGGTGGGCTGGTCTGCAATGAGCGCAAGACCGACAAGGAGCTGGAGCTGGCCGAATCTCTGGCCAAGAAGCTGGGCACCCAGCTCATTCACTTCGTGCCGCGCGACAATATCGTGCAGCATGCTGAGCTGCGCCGCATGACGGTGCTGGAATATGCGCCGGACTCCAAGCAGGCCATGGAATATCGCACGCTGGCCCAGAAGGTTCATAACAATGCTGGCAAGGGCGTGATTCCCACCCCGATCAGCATGGATGAGCTGGAAGACATGCTGATGGAGCACGGCATCATGAAGGCCGTGGATGAGTCCATGATCGGCAAAACCGCGGATATGGTGGCCTGATAACATAACCTTGGCCGCTTTGGCGGCCAAGGCACCTTACCGGATAAGCCAAGGAGCAGGAAAATGAGCGTTGTGGAATCCATGAGCGCCGAGGACATCAAGGCGCGCAACAAGGAACTGATTGAAGAGGTGCTCCGGGTTTATCCGGAGAAAACCGCCAAGCGTCGCGCCAAGCACTTGAATGTGCATACGGAAGGCAAGTCTGATTGCGGTGTGAAGTCGAACATCAAGTCGATTCCCGGCGTGATGACGATCCGTGGCTGCGCCTATGCTGGATCGAAGGGCGTGGTGTGGGGACCGATCAAGGACATGATTCATATCAGCCATGGTCCCGTGGGCTGTGGTCAATATAGCTGGGCGGCGCGGCGTAATTATTATATCGGCATCACCGGTATCGATACGTTCGGCACCATGCAGTTCACCTCGGATTTCCAGGAGAACGACATTGTGTTTGGCGGCGACAAGAAGCTTGCCAAGGTGATCGACGAAATTCAGACCTTGTTTCCCCTCAATCGCGGTATCTCGGTACAGTCCGAATGCCCCATCGGCCTGATTGGCGATGATATTGAGGCGGTTTCGAAGAACAAGTCCAAGGAATATGAAGGCAAGACCATCGTGCCGGTGCGGTGCGAGGGGTTCCGCGGTGTGTCGCAATCCTTGGGGCATCATATCGCCAACGATGCGGTGCGCGACTGGGTGTTCGATAAGTCCGAGGGCAAGGCGCCGGCCTTTGAGCCTAGCCCCTACGATGTCGCCATCATCGGTGACTATAACATTGGCGGTGATGCCTGGTCTTCTCGTATCCTGCTTGAGGAGATGGGCTTGCGCGTGGTGGCGCAATGGTCGGGCGACGGTACGCTGGCCGAACTGGAGGCAACTCCCCGGGCTAAGCTCAATGTGCTGCATTGCTACCGCTCGATGAACTACATCTCCCGCCACATGGAAGAAAAATACGGCACCCCCTGGGTGGAGTATAATTTCTTCGGGCCCACCAAGATCATTGAATCGCTGCGCAAGATCGCCAGCTATTTCGATGACAAGATCAAGGAAGGCGCTGAGCGGGTGATCGCCAAGTACCAGCCTCTGGTCGATGCCGTGATCGCCAAATACAAGCCGCGTCTGCAGGGCAAGACGGTCATGCTGTATGTTGGCGGCCTGCGCCCTCGCCATGTGATCGGCGCCTATGAGGATCTGGGCATGGATGTGATCGGCACGGGTTACGAATTTGCCCATAACGACGATTATCAGCGTACCGCGCAGCATTATGTGAAGGATGCAACGCTGATCTATGACGACGTGACCGGGTATGAATTCGAGAAATTCGTCGAGAAAATGCAGCCCGATCTGGTTGGTTCCGGGATCAAGGAAAAATATATTTTCCAGAAGATGGGCGTGCCGTTCCGACAAATGCATTCCTGGGATTATTCCGGCCCGTATCATGGTTATGATGGGTTTGCCATCTTCGCCCGTGACATGGATATGGCGATCAATTCGCCTGTCTGGAAGCTGACCAACGCGCCGTGGGCGCCGAAGTCCCAGCCATTGCCCCTGGCCGCTGAATAAGCGGCCATTCACCGAAACGTAGAAAGGGCTTCAAGATGACCCAGGATGCAGATAAGGTTCTTGACCATTTTTCATTGTTCCGCGGCGCGGAATATACGGAAATGTTTGCGAACAAACAGGCTAATTTCGAGAACAGGCACCCCGAGGCAGAGGTGGACCGGGTTCGGGAATGGGCCAAGACCAAGGAATATCAGGAGAAGAACTTTGCCCGCGAGGCGCTGGTGGTGAACCCCGCCAAGGCCTGCCAGCCGCTGGGGGCGGTGTTCGCCTCGCTCGGTTTTGAGAGCACCCTGCCGTTCGTGCATGGCTCGCAAGGTTGTGTGGCTTATTACCGCAGCCATTTTTCTCGGCATTTCAAGGAACCGACCTCTTGTGTTTCCTCCTCGATGACCGAGGACGCGGCCGTGTTCGGTGGACTTAATAACATGGTTGACGGGTTGGCCAATACCTACGCCATGTACAAGCCAAAGATGATTTCCGTCTCCACGACCTGCATGGCGGAAGTGATTGGCGACGACCTTAACGCCTTCATCAAGACGGCGAAGGAAAAAGGCTCCGTGCCGAATGAGTACGATGTGCCTTTCGCCCATACGCCAGCCTTCGTGGGTAGCCATATCACCGGATATGATAATTCCATGAAAGGCATTATCGAGCATTTCTGGGATGGTAAAGCGGGAACCGTGCCGAAGCTGGAACGTGCCGAGAATGGCAGCATCAACTTTATTGGCGGGTTCGATGGCTACACTGTCGGGAATATGCGTGAGATCAAGCGCATTTTTGACCTGATGCAGGTTGAGTACACGATCCTCGGCGACAATTCTGAAGTGTGGGACACGCCGACCGATGGCGAGTTTCGCATGTATGATGGCGGTACCAAGCTGGAAGATGTCGAGAAGGCGGTCAACGCCAAGGCGACGATCTCTATGCAGCAATTCTGCACCGAGAAGACGCTGGATCTGATCGGAAATCACGGTCAGGAGGTGGTGTCCTTCAACCATCCCGTGGGCGTGGCGGGTACGGATGCGTTCCTGATGGAAGTCGCGCGCCTTTCCGGCAAGCCGATCTCCAAGGAGCTGGAAAAGGAACGTGGCCGCCTGGTGGATGCGATCGCCGATTCCAACGCGCATATCCATGGCAAGAAATTCGCTATCTATGGCGACCCGGACCTGTGCTATGGGTTGGCGTCCTTCTTGATGGAGCTGGGCGCCGAGCCGGTGCATGTGCTCGCCACCAACGGCAACAAGGCGTGGGCGGCAAAGATGGCTGAATTGTTTGCGAGTTCGCCCTTTGGCGCCAATTGCAAGGCTTACCCCGGCAAGGATCTGTGGCATATGCGTTCCTTGCTGTTCACCGAGCCTGTCGATTTCCTGATCGGCAATACTTACGGGAAATATCTGGAACGTGATACGGGTACGCCGCTGATCCGCATCGGTTTTCCGATTTTCGACCGGCACCATCATCACCGCCGGCCGGTATGGGGGTATCAGGGCGCGATGAACGTGCTGATCACGATCCTGGATAAGATCTTCGACCAAATGGACGCGACGACGAATATTCCAGGAAAGACCGACTATTCTTACGATATTATCCGTTAATCACGAAATGCCTCCGCCGTATTCCGCGGCGGAGGCAATGCGCTTGGGGAATGTAGTTTCGCAATATAGGAGTTTGCCGCGATGACATCGCTGAACGAGAAGATCCAGGAGGTTTTCAACGAGCCTGCATGCGGCATGAATCAAAATAAAAGCGAAAAAGAACGCAAGAAGGGGTGCACGAAACAGTTGCAGCCTGGTGGAGCCGCGGGCGGTTGTGCCTTTGATGGCGCCAAGATCGCGTTGCAGCCTTTTACCGATGTGGCGCATCTGGTGCATGGACCGATCGCCTGTGAAGGTAATTCCTGGGATAACCGGGGGGCGAAATCCTCTGGATCATCTTTGTGGCGGACGGGCTTCACGACGGATATGGGGGAGACGGATATCGTCTTTGGAGGAGAGAAGAAGCTTTATAAGGCGATCAAGGAAATCGGAGAAAAATACGATCCGGCCGCCATTTTCGTGTATCAGACCTGTGTGCCCGCCATGATCGGGGACGATATTAACGCCGTGTGCAAGGCGGCCTCGCAGAAATTCGGACGCCCCGTGATTCCCGTGAATTCGCCTGGTTTCGTGGGGCAGAAAAATCTCGGCAACAAGCTGGCGGGCGAAGCGCTGCTGGATCATGTGATTGGTACCGTGGAGCCTGACTACACAACGCCTTACGATATAAATATCATAGGTGAATATAACCTGTCCGGCGAGTTGTGGCAGGTAAAGCCACTGCTGGATGAGCTGGGGATTCGTATCCTATCCTGTATTTCCGGCGATGGGCGTTATCGCGAGGCGGCTTCCGCGCATCGGGCCAAGGCGGCGATGATGGTGTGCTCGAAAGCCATGATCAATGTCGCCCGTAAGATGGAAGAGCGTTATCAGATTCCATTTTTCGAGGGATCTTTTTATGGCATTGGAGATACCAGTGATTCCTTGCGGGAAATTTCCCGCTTGCTGATCAGCCGTGGGGCGCCCGCCGAGTTGATGGAGCGCACCGAGGCGTTGATCGCGCGGGAGGAGAAAAAAGCCCATGCCGCCATTGAACCGTCCAAGGTGAATCTCGCAGGCAAGCGCGTTTTGCTGATCACGGGTGGGGTGAAGTCCTGGTCGGTCGTTGCCGCCTTGCAGGAGGCGGGGCTGGAGATTGTTGGCACGAGCGTCAAGAAATCCACCAAGGAAGACAAGGAGCGGATCAAGCAGATCATGGGTGAGGAAGCCCATATGATTGAAGAGATGACCCCACGCGAAATGTACAAGATGCTTAAGGAAGCGCGGGCGGACATCATGCTTTCGGGCGGCCGCTCGCAGTTTGTGGCGCTCAAGGCCAAGATGCCGTGGCTCGATATCAACCAGGAGCGGCATCATGCCTATATGGGCTATGTTGGAATGGTGGAGCTGATCAAACAGATCGAAAGCAGCTTGTTTAACCCGGTTTGGGAGCAGGTGCGTCAGCCGGCCCCATGGGATGCCAAGGGCGATGTCTTGTCGCTCGCGGCGGAGTAGCGTGCCATGGCGCAGGTAACCCAGGTCAAGAAGGCATGCACGGTCAATCCGCTGAAGATGAGCCAGCCGATCGGCGGGGCGCTGGCCTTCATGGGGTTGCACAATACGATGCCTGTGCTGCATGGCAGCCAGGGCTGTACCTCGTTCGGGTTGGTTTTGTTTGTCCGGCATTTCAAGGAGGCGATTCCACTACAGACCACCGCCATGAGCGAGGTTGCGACAGTGCTGGGCGGGTATGAGAATGTCGAGCAGGCCATTCTGAATATTCATAAAAGAACCAAGCCGGATCTGATCGGGATTTGCTCGACAGGCGTGACCGAGATTAAGGGTGATGATGTCGTGGGGTTTATCAAGACCTTCCGGCAAAAACATCCAGAATTCGCGGATTATCCGCTCGTTTCTGTTTCGACACCGGATTTTTCGGGGGCGTTTCAGGATGGATGGGAAAAAACCGTTGCGGCCATCGTGAAGGAAATGGTGTCGGAAGAACGCCGGGCGGGAGATGCGCGCCGGGTGAATGTGTTGCCGGGTTGTCATATGACGCCTGGTGATATTGACGAGCTGAGGCAGATCTTTCTGGATTTTGGCTTGGAAGCGACATTTCTTCCGGATTTATCAGGGTCGTTGGATGGTCATATTCCAGAGGATTTCACCCCCACCACTTTGGGTGGTGTGGGGATGGACGAAATCAGGGATATGGGCCGGGCAGGCTGGACGATTGCGATCGGCACGCAGATGCGGGCCGCGGCACGGGCCCTGGAAGAGAAAACCGGCGTGCCCTTCAAGCTTTTCGAACGGCTGTGCGGACTAGGCCCGAATGACGCGTTTTTTGCGTTTCTCTCCGACATTAGTGGCCATGAAGTGCCGTTGAAATATCGCCGCCAGCGCAGTCAGCTCGTCGATGCGATGCTGGATGGGCATTTTCATATTGGCGGTCGGAAACTCGCCATGGCGGCGGAGCCAGATCTTCTGTATGATTTTGGGTCATTTTTGCATGAGATCGGCGCGAAGATCGTCGCGGCCGTGACGACGACGAGTTCTCCTGTACTTGAGAAGATGCCGGTCGATGAAGTTCTAATCGGTGATCTGGAAGATCTGGAAACGCGGGCTTCGGAGCGGGGTGGGGATTTTTTGGTTTCGCACGCGCATGGCCGACAGATGGCGGAGCGGATGGATTTGCCGTTTTTCCGCATTGGTCTGCCAATTTTCGACCGGCTTGGCGCGGGGCATCTGACGACGGTCGGATATAAGGGAGGGCGTGATCTTATTTTCGCGGTCTCGAACATGCTGATCGAGCATAATGAAGCGCATCATGAACCGACAACGGAGAGCTGGCGCCAGCCGGAAGAACAGGAGGCAGTATGAAGATCGCCTTTGCAACACAGGATTTAAAACGTGTGGATGCCCATTTTGGCTGGGCCAAGCACATCGCCGTTCATGAAGTCAGTCCGGAGGGGCATCACTTTCTGAAGAGCATTCAGTTCGATGGTGACTTGAAGGAAGACGGCAATGAAGACAAGCTGGCGCCCAAGCTGGAGGCGATAAAGGATTGCGCGATTCTTTATGTCGCGGCGATCGGCGGTTCGGGAGCGGCGCGTGTCGTGGCATCGAATATTCATCCCATCAAGGTCAACCAGCCTGAATTGATCGAGGAATTGCTGGATAAATTGCAGGTGGTTCTGCAAGGCGCGCCACCGCCATGGTTGCGCAAGGCCTTGGCCAAGGATCGTGAGAAAATTTTGGACTTCGAGGATTGAACCATGTCTGAGGTCATTGACGCGGTGGACGCCCCGTTCATCAAGGAACTTATAACCGTTTGGCGTGCGCAGGACTCCCATGGCACATGGGATGGCAAGCCAGATCTTGATCTGCTTGCGCCTTACATTCTGGATAAAGAAGCACGCCGGGCGCTGCCGATTATCGGCGATCCTGACCCGGAGACGATTTGGCGTCTGGAACTGTTTTTCAACGCCGTGGCGCTGAGCATTGAACGCGCCACGGGCGTGATGGTGACACCGATGCTGAAGATGAGCCATGAAGGCTTTGGCCGCATGGTGCTGATCGGGGGGCGGTTGATCGTGGTCAACAAGCAGTTGCGCGATGTACATCGCTTTGGCTTCGATAATTTGGGTAAGCTCGCCAGCGAGGGTCGGAAACATGTTCAGGCCGGGATCGAGATGATCGAAAAATTCCCCGCCGTGGCCAATTATTGAGGAGATGGCAATGAACGATGTCGAAACCTTGAAGACGGAGGTGAAGAAACTCTCCGCCAAGGCGATGCAGGCGAAGATGGATTTGCATGATCTCTCCGAGGAGTTGCCCGTGAACTGGCAAACGGTCATGCAGGTGGCGCAGCGTACCCATGATGCCTTTGCCATGTTGGAGGAAAAGCGTGCGGCTCTGAAACATCTTGAGTCAGAGCGTGCATAAGGAGAAATGCAATGTCTCAGCCCACATTCCCCAAGTAAATCGCTGATTTTGCTGTCAGGATCTCAATATTTCCGATATAAATCATGGTGTTGATGGCCGTGAGGGGCGCGTTTGATGGATCACCCAGAGGGTGCGGGTTCGAAGCGG